>JAIRLF010000152.1 GCA_031259655.1 Prevotellaceae bacterium | reverse complement strand
TTCACCGACAAATCGCGGACAATCACTTCGGCGTTGATATAGTCGAAACTGTAACCTTTGGGGATTTCGGGGTCGCGTATTCCTGTCATTTTCGGAGCGTCTTCGCCGATAAAATACGCAGCATCGGCGACGTTCAATCCCTGTTGAAGCATAAAATTGCAGCGTTTAAGATACAGAGTAAACAAATCGATATGTTTGAACCATGTATTTTTGCGGTTAAATTCGTTTCCGAACCATTCGTCGATTCCCGGATAACGGTCGTCGTAAGCCTGCTGAATATACACGTGCAGCAAAGTGCTGTTGATGCCTTCGGTAAACGACCAGTCGCCACGGCGTTTCATCACGGCGGGATAGCGTGCGTAGGCATTTCCGCCGCAAGTGAACGATTCCGCCGAGACTTTTGTTTTTCCGTAAATATGAGCGCATGACGAAGCGGCGCGGTTTTCGATGTCGCCGAGGTTGCCTTCGCTCCAAAACTCGCCTCCGATTTCGTCGGATTGTCCGCCATACTGCAAAAATTCGCCGGGGAATCCCCAGTGACCGTAATTTTCGAGCCAGGTAGCGAGCCCGTGTTTATTGCTGATTTCTCTTAATCCGCCGACATAATCGTAGGATACCTTGTCGGCAATCATTCGCCTGAGGTCCCACAGAAAACGGTCGGACAGGTCGGGACTGCCGATGACATGTCCGTAAAAAGCGGGGATAAAAGGCAGAGCATCGTAACCGTAACGCGCTTTGAAATCATCGAAGAAACCGTCGGTAAAATTCTGACTGCCGGTTTCGTAGCTGTCTTCGACCACCATTTTCCATGTTTTACGGTCTTCGGGAGGCACTCGTTCCAATATTTTGCCGAGGAAAGCGTCGAAATGAGTGGCAACGTGTTTTTTGTTCATTTTGTCTACTTCGAGTCCGGTACCTTCTATCGACGCCGGCGAGTTTGTCACTCCGGTCGAAGTCATTCCGGTGCGCAGGATAAGCCATTCGCCTTCGGGGACATCCCATGAAAGCGTTCCGTCGGCAGCCATATATTTCGAAATATCCAAAACCTGTTCGGGTTTTGCGAGCGCCGCCGCTGCGCCGGACTGAATATCCGGCTGTTTATCCCACAGATAATCGTGCCAGTAGGGTAGTGGAGACTGAAACATCTTTGCCAGCGTTTTTTCGGGATAACGTTCCGTAACCGGCGTACCCGACAGCGCAATATTGCTTATACAGCAGTCTCTGCTTGCATTACTGAAGACAATGCGGTATTCCGAAGCTGTAACTTCGGGCAAAGAAATAACAATCGGAGCATACGGGACGAATCCGACGTTGAGACCCGGGTTTGTTCTGTTGATAACGAACCGTTTTATCGCTTTAAATTCGCCGCCGTCTTTTACCTGCAACTCGGCGTTGGCATAAACATATCCGCAAGCAGATATTTCGAGACTGCGCGCCGTATATGCTTTTGGCAATACAAGCCCGATAAACGATTCTACGGCAGGAAGAATATGTTTACCCTCGGATTTTCGAACCTGTTGAGCAGCCGTCGGATTTTCGGTAAACACTCCGGATACTGTGCGGGCGCCGGGGACAGAAAACAGGTTTTGCCGATAATCGTCCGAAACAGGAAAAGCAATGACTTTCTCGTCCTGAAAATCGTAAGCCGTTTCGGGTTTGGGCAGTTTCTGTTCTATCTTTGCGGGACCTTTCGCGCGCAGTTCCGAAGTTGCCAGATAGCGCATCGACTGTTCGGGTTTTATCCAGGGTCCTCCCGACTGACTCCATCCGGGAGAGTTGAAAATCCCGATTTCGATATCAAGCTCCGAAGCGGTTTTCAGGGCGGTATGTATCACCTCCCACCATTCGTCGCTAAGGATTTTCACTTTTCCGACAGGATAGGACTGTTGTCCGATATTGCCGATAAACGCTCGGCTGATGCCGGCCTGTTTCATTGCGTGCAAGTCTTTTACGACCGCTTCTTTCGAGATGTTGTCGTTTATCCAGTACCAGTACACGCCGATACGTATGCTGTCGGGAGGGGAAACAAATCCCTGCTCAATAGCCGAAAAGTCGCCGGAGCAACCGGATGACAGCATTACAAGTGCAATAAATGCAGTGACAAATGTGCGATGAATTTTCATGTCATGTAGTTTTTATTTATTTATACTGTGTTTAAAATATTATTGTTGTTCATAATTTATTCTGCAAAAATTTTATTGATTTCGATTATAGATATAGTCGGTTTACCCTCAGTGTCGATATCCGGCATTTTGCAGGCGAATAATCTGTTTACCAGATGTTCCATCTCGACGTCGGTCAGGATGCCGCATTTTTTCACCGATTCCGACTTTGCCAGCGACAGGGCTAATTTTTCCTGAGTATTCCAGCTCGAATTGCCGTAATCTTCTTTGATATTGATAAGAATTTCGTCTATAATATTCTTTGCGTTAGCTTTTTCTAAGCCTGCGGGTAAAGCGTAGAACATTATGCTGTCGTTGAAATTGCGAATCTCGAAGCCCATTTTTTCCAAATCGTCCCATACGCTCTGAATCAGCATGCAGTCGGAAGGCGAGAGTTCAACCATTTCGGGGAACAGTTGTTTTTGAGAAACTACGACGGCGTTAGTTTGAAACAGCATAAGAAATTCCTCGAACAGAATCCTTTGATGCGCCCGGCAAATGTCTACCAGCATCAGCCCCGATTTCACGGGAGTGGCAATGTATCTGTCTTTAATCTGCAAGAAACGTTTTTTAATCATCCCGTTATCAAAAGCGATTTTCTGTTCGGGTTCGGGTTCGAGTTCGGAAATGAGCGCCTCGGGCATACCCGACTGTTTGTTGAAATCGGTATACAACTGTTCCCAACCGTCGATTTTGTCGGGTCGCGAATATCCCGAACCGGAGGATTTAAATGGATTATAGTTTTCATCGACAGTGATTCCGGGTGTTGCGACCTGCGTATTTCTTTCTAAAACGGGAATATCGGGCGCGCCTTCCATATCGAATATTATAGAAGGCGCCACAGCGTATTTCGACAGCGATTCCCTGACTGCTGCGTTCAGAATCTTCCATATAGCTTGTTCGTCCTCGAATTTCACTTCGGTTTTTTGAGGATGGATATTTATGTCGATATTCGCCGGATTGATGTCGAAAAACAGAAAAAACGAAGGATGCATATCGGATGGGAGTAGCTGTTCGTAAGCTTTATATACTGCCTTTTGGAGATACGGGCTACGGAAAAACCGATTATTGACAAAGAAAAACTGTTCGCCCTGCGATTTTTTCGCTTTGTCGGCTTTCCCGACGAAACCGCAGACTTGAACGATTGAGGTTTCGATATTGACGTCAATAAGCGCGACGGCGATATTTTTCCCGAATATGCCCGAAAGTCGCTGTTTCAGATTGCCTGCCGGCAAATTATACAACAGCATGCCGTTGTTGTAGAAATTAAATTCGATATTGGTATTACAAATGGCGACCCGTTGAAATTCGTTGATTATCTGTTTTAATTCCGAAGCGTCGGTTTTGAGGAACTTTCGACGGGCAGGAATATTGTAAAACAGATTTTTGACCGAAAAACTCGCTCCTGTAGCGCATTGAACAGGCTCGCTCGACATAACTTTCGATGCCGAAATCAGTAACCGGATGCCCAAATCCTCGTTCTTCAACCGAGTCTTCAGCTCGATTTCCGCGACGGCTGCAATCGAAGCCAGCGCTTCGCCTCTGAAACCAAAGGTTTTGATAGAATCTAAATCCCGAATATCGGCGATTTTGGAGGTTGCATGCCGTTCGAAAGCCATTCGCGCGTCGGTGTCGGACATGCCGGAACCGTTGTCGGTCACTTGTATAAGCGTTCGTCCCGCGTCTTTGATTACCAGATTGACTTGAGTAGAGCCGGCATCGACGGCGTTCTCCATCAATTCTTTGACGACAGACGCCGGTCGTTGGACAACTTCTCCTGCGGCGATTTGGTTTGCTACGTTATCGGGTAATAATTTAATCATTCGTAAAATTCCGTTTGTTCGATGTATTCGTTATTATCTTGCCCTTCCCCGTTAAACAGATATGGATATATTCGTATGAAATAGAAGAATATGATGCAGAGCAACAAAATTGTACCGATGATAATATACGACCTTATCGTGTTGTAATTGAATTGTTTTTTACTTTTCTTGTTTTGTTCGTATTCTCTTCTGAAACTGCCTCTTATATTTGGGATATACGGTTTGCCATCGGAAGTGTTGTCGATAATCCCCAATTCTTCCCGAACCCGTTTTAACCGTTCTTCCCTTTCTTCTTTTTCAGGGTTCCAAATCCTTGGAGTGTACTCAAACCGCTTGTGTTGAGGTATTTTGAAAAACGAAAATCTGAGCGCCATTGTCTATTATATTAAAATTTCAGGGCGTAAAGGTAAGAATTTTTTATGGATATTTGTACATAATTGAAATTTGCGGTGGGTATTTGACTACATCGATTTAAAAATTCAAATTGTCGCAAACCCGTCTTTTCATCATTGCGAGGGCGCCATATTCGATAATAACAGGTTTTTAAAACTTGTTTTGTTTCAATAATTTTCAGTAAACACTAACAGTTTTCGGACAGACATGAATACTTCAATTGAAGAACAGACGGGACTGCAACAAAAACGGGTATACGACAAAAATTGCAGATTAATAATATTTTCGTACCTTTCGCCGGTTTTTATTACGTCAATATGACGAAAAAAGACATGTTAAATAACGATTATACAATTAATTATATAAAAAAATTAATATGAAGAAAGTGTTCAAATATTGCATGACGTTGATTTTAGTTTCGTCGTTTTTTGGGGTAAGCGCTCAGGACGACAGGGGATATATTGTTAAAACGGGCGATATGGCTCCCGATTTTGAAATACAGTACGAAAACGGCACAAAAAAGAAATTAAGTTCTTTTCGCGGAAAAGTAGTAATGGTGCAATTTACGGCAAGCTGGTGTGGCGTTTGCATCAAAGAAATGCCTCATATCGAATCGGATATATGGCAGAAATATAAAGACAGAAACGATTTTACGCTGGTCGGAGTGGCATATAAGGAAGATTTCGACAAAATCCACACTCTCGTCTCGAGAACGAAAGTAACTTATCCTGTTGTGCCGGACAAATCGGGGCGGAGTTTTCATAAATACGCGGCAAAAAACGCAGGCGTAACCAGGAATATCATAATCGACAGGACAGGTAAAATAATTTTTCAAACCCGCCTGTTCGACCAAAAGGAATTCGACGCCATGAAAGAAATTATTGAAAACGAATTAAATAAATAGAATATGGCTTACACTAAAGATTCCGGCGAATCAAAATTGCGGAAGAATGTAAATCCGGAGGCTTACATTAACAAGAAAAACAAGAGTATATTCAAAACTTCGCAAACGCAACAGTTCTTTTCCAAACCGCAGCATAAAGCAAATTACGATTGGGAAATACCCGAGGTGGATATGGATATTCCTAATATCGAGGAACCTAAATTGGAAGAAAAGGAAACTCCGAGATATAACAGAGATAAAATAAGATATGAGAAAAAAGAGCCTCAAAGCTTCTATGAATACGAAAGACGCAGGAAAGAAGAATCCGAATCCGGCGAGCCCAAACAGGAATTACTGTCATTCAGAGATATAATCGGGATAATCGTAGCCAACGGTCTTGTTCCGATAGTAGGCGGATTTGTATATTACATCATTTTGTCGTCGAAAGGCGAAAAACAAAAAGCGGCGCAATCAATAGTGTTGTCCGCAATAGTTTCCATAATCCGCATAATGTATTTAGTAAATAGTTGAATCTTAGATGAATTTACGTCATTTGTTTTTAACATGTCAGGCGCAGACTTCGCCTGCTCCTTTTGGCATTGAGATTGCACGAGCCGAAGGGATATATATGTACAGTCCTGACGGCAAACGTTATATCGACCTTATTGCGGG
>JAIRLF010000143.1 GCA_031259655.1 Prevotellaceae bacterium | reverse complement strand
ATCAATAGAAACATGCGGTAACCCCACCGTTTCGAAACCTCGTTAGAGGTTTCACATTGTTTATCGTTCATAGATTGTGAATCTCCTACGGAGATTTTTGGATTTAAAATTTCAAGATTGTTGAATAAAAAGGGAATATTGTCGCACACTCATACAAATTTCATCGAATTACAAAATATTATATACCTTTGCATTTATTTTTAGACAGACAATAATATTATTAAAAACGAAGTTATGTATTATTTAGAAAACATTTTAGGCAAAGACAATTCTTTTTGGAAGTATCTTATTGTGATTATAGTCACTTTAATTGCCACATGGTTTATAGGCGGGCTATTTGTAGGGATAGTTGTTGTTGTATATTTATTAAGCAGCAGCGGCGGCGATTTTGCGCCGGAAATGTTCAGCAACATAAAAAACCTGTACGATTTGGGTTTACCCGAAAATCTTGTTTTGATATTGATGCTGTTTCCCTTTGCGGTGGGGCTGCTTGCATCCTGGTTACTTATCAGAGGGTTGCATCGGCGGACATTCTCCGAAACAGTGAACGGCAGAGAACACATTCGCTGGGAACGTGTTTTCGCAGGATTTGGAGTTTGGTTTTTATTAATGATTGCCTTTTTAGCAATCAGTTACATTATCAAGCCCGACAATTTCGTATTACAGTTCGACGTCGACAAATTCATTCCTTTGCTAATTATCTCGTTGCTTTTCATTCCGTTTCAGACCACTTTTGAGGAATACATATTCAGGGGATATATCGCTCAGGGTATAGGAGCATGGACAAGAAGCCGCTGGTTAACGATTTGCATTCCGGGTTTGCTGTTCGGGCTGATGCATTACGCAAACACCGAAGTCGCCGAACACGGTTTTTGGGTAGCGATGCCGCCATACATCATTTTCGGACTGTTTTTCGGGCTGGTAGCCGTCTTGGACGACGGAATCGAACTGCCTGTCGGGATGCACGCCGCAAACAACATCTTTGCCTGCCTGGTAGTTACGAACAGCGCATCAAGTCTGCGAACTCCGGCGATTTTCAATCAAACCACAATATTTCACCTTCAGGAAACAATCGGGTTACTGCTTGCAGCATCGCTTGTCGTATGGTTTTTTTATCGGAAATATAACTGGAATTTCAACATTCTGAACAAAAAAATAGAAGCTAAAACAGATTCTATACTCTGATATGAAAGGGACTCGGGATGTCGTACGCCCGATTAAAAATATTTCATATATCTTTGTGCAAATTTTAGATTATGCCGGACAGACTATTTAGAAAGAAAAACATTTCCGACAGTATAAAAGAATCGGAAGGATTTAACGGCGGGCTGAAACGCACGCTTTCCGCCACAAACCTTGTAACACTGGGGATTGGCGCAATTGTAGGAACAGGAATTTTCGTAATCACCGGGCAAGCCGCCGCCGAATATGCCGGTCCCTCGTTGACGATTTCGTTTCTTATATCGGCGGTATGTTGTGTTTTAGCGGGCTTGTGTTATGCCGAATTTGCTTCGATGATACCCATTTCGGGCAGCGTATACTCGTACAGTTATGTAACGACGGGCGAACTGCTGGCATGGTTTATCGGTTGGGACCTTGTTCTCGAATACCTGTTTGCCTGTTCGAGCGTCGCCGTCGGTTGGTCGGGCTACATGCTGAACCTTCTGGAAGGATTTGGAATACACATTCCTCAGAACATTGCGGCGTCCACATTCGTCTACGACGCCGACGGTTGGGCTTTTCGAGGCAGCATCATTAACTTTCCGGCGGTATTCATTGTCGGAGTAGTAACGGCGTTTCTTATCGGCGGCATCAGGCAGTCGGCATTTGTCAACAACATAATTGTAGCAATAAAAGTAAGCGTGATACTGTTATTTATCGGATTCGGGATTTCGTATATCGACGTCGGCAACTGGGAGCCGTATATACCCGAAAATGTCAGCGGCGAATTTGGCGAATACGGCTGGTCGGGGATATTGCGGGGCGCCGCAGTTGTGTTTTTCGCCTATCTTGGGTTCGACGCCCTTTCGACAACGGCGCAGGAAACGCGCAATCCGCAGAAAGACATGCCGCGCGGGATTTTGATATCGCTCGTTATATGCGCCATTCTGTACATATCGGTTACAGCGGTACTCACCGGAATAGTCAATTACAAAGATTTACATGTCGATGCGCCTGTCGCCATAGCGGTCGACAGAGCGGGAGCAGGCTTATCGTGGTTAGGTCCGTTCATCAAACTTGGAGCCATTGCCGGCATCAGTTCGGTGATTTTGGTGATGATGCTCGGACAGTCGCGCATATATTATGCGATATCGAACGATGGATTGTTACCCAAGATATTCTCGAAAGTAAACCGTCGCGGCGTACCATATAACGCTACGATTTTCGCAAGCATAATTACAGGTCTGACAGCCGGACTGTTTCCCTTGGATGTATTGAGCGAATTAGTTTCAATCGGCACACTCATGGCGTTCACTATCGTATGCATACTGATAATCGTTTTGCGCAAGACGCAACCCAATTTGCGACGTCCGTTCAAGACGCCGTTCGTTCCGTGGATTCCCTTGCTTGGCGCCGGAGTATGTCTACTGCAAATGTTCTCGCTTCCGGCGAGTACATGGCTCAGACTGGCAGGCTGGACAGTTGTCGGTCTGATAATTTATTTCCTATACGGAATCCGCAACAGCAATCTTAATAAACGTAAAAACAAATAGATGATAAAAATAAGGAATATGGATAACACGAAAGCATTTTTAATAGTTCCCTCAGGGAATCATCTTTTAATTTTAAATTATCATGGATAACACGAAAGCATTTTTAATAATAGTTCCCTCAGGGAATCGTCTTTTAATTTTTAGTTTTTAACTTTTAGTTTTTAGTTTTTATGGGAAATCCGAAAGCATTTTTGACAATTCCCCGTAAGGAAGCGGGCTACAGGCCTATTCTTGAACGGATAGCCGATTTTGGAGAAGTAGAACAGACATTAAATTCCGAAGACAGGATGCTGCAAGCCTCTCGGTGTATGGATTGTGGAGTTCCGTTTTGTCACTGGAGCTGTCCTGTCGGAAACATCATGCCCGAATGGCAGGACGCAGTGTATAAAGGCAAATGGCAGGAGGCATACAATATTTTGAACACGACAATGAACTTTCCGGAGTTTACCGGACGAGTCTGTCCCGCTCTGTGCGAGAAAAGTTGCGTATTGAAAATCAACGAAAACCCCGTTACTATTCGCGAAAACGAAGCCGCAGTTGCCGAACGCGCTTTTCAGGAAGGGTACGTTGTCCCGAGGATACCCAAGAAGCGCACAGGCAGGAGAATCGCGGTAATCGGTTCGGGACCTGCGGGATTAGCCGCCGCCGACATACTGAACCGGAAAGGACATTCGGTTACGGTATTCGAGAAAGACGAATCCGCCGGAGGTCTTCTCCGTTTCGGTATTCCCGACTTTAAACTCAACAAAGAAATAATCGACAGGCGACTTAACGTACTGAAAATCGAGGGCGTCGAATTTAAGTGCGGCACGACGGTCGGCAAAGATATCGAAGCAAAAGACATCCTGTCCAGCTACGACGCCGTATGTATAGCCATCGGCGCAGGCAAACCGCGCGATTTGCCCATCGAAGGACGACAGTTGAAAGGGATACATTTTGCTTTGGAACTGTTGCAGCAACAAAACCGGATTGTCGCGGGCGCCGCCGTCAACGAATCCGGACGTTTGACCGCCAAGGGAAAGAACGTGTTAGTCATCGGCGGAGGCGACACCGGTTCCGACTGTGTGGGGACTTCCGTACGGCACAGAGCGGCGCAGATTACGCAAATCGAAATCATGCCGAAACCGCCGGTTACAGACAATCCCGACACTCCGTGGCCTCTTTGGCCTAACGTGTTGAGGACTTCGAGTTCGCATCTCGAAGGTTGCGAACGCCGCTGGAACCTCGCAAGCAAACGTTTCATCGGCGACGCCGACGGCAATCTCACCGGAGTGGAAGTCGTTCAGGTCGAATGGACAAAGTCGCCCGACGGCAGACTGTCGATGAAGGAAACGGACAAAACCGAGATTCTCAAAGCCGACATGGCGCTCCTGTCCATGGGTTTCGTTCACCCCGTGCACGAGGGATTCCTCGAACAGTTGAAAGTAAAGTACGACAATCGTGGAAATGTCGCAACAACAATGCCATACGCCACATCTGTCGACAAGGTATTTGTCGCCGGAGATGCGACGACGGGAGCGAGTTTGGTTGTCCGGGCAATCGATTCGGGTCGCAAAGCCGCCGCCGCAATAGACGAATATTTGCGTCGCGAAGGCTGAGGAAATATTGTTTCGTAAGTAGATGAAACCTTGAGATTGTTTATCAAAATATTTAGCGTCGCTCTTAAAAGTATCAGTATTGCGTCTGTTGCTTCGCTGTTTTTTTGCTTTCTGTCCGTATATGTCAGCCCGGCGAAAATCCTGTTTCTCGCTTATTTCGGGCTGCTGTTCCAGCTGTTTTTCCTTGTCAATCTTCTGCTACTGATAATATGGATTGTCAAGCGTAACAGGAGGTTTGTCATATTGCATGTCATTGCTTCTGTTCCGAATATTTTCTTTTCGGGATACTTTTTCAGACCTCTCGGCGGCGGAAAAGACGTCGATGTAAACGCGGAGAATATCAAACTGCTGTCGTATAATATGCAGGGATTCCAAATCCCTTATCAGAAAAACACTACGCAGGAAAAAATAGCGGAGTTCATCAACTCCGAAAATCCGGATATCGTTTGCTTACAGGAATTTTATACCAACGACAGGGTAACGGAAAAACTGTTCGCTTCGCTGCTCGGCGAGTACAAGTATCACGCTGTTTTCTACAGCGTCGAACGCAAAAACAGTTCTTACGGCGTGATTACATTCAGCCGTTACCCGATAAAAATGACGCTCGAAATCCCTTTTGAAAACACTGCCAACGCCGCCATGTACACCGATATCGACGTCAACGGGAAAATCATCCGTGTTTACAACGTTCATCTCCAGTCAATAAAATTGAATATTAACAATTTGTTTTCGAGCAGGAAAAATCGAATCGACGAAATCGAAGAAGCCTCCTCGCGTCTGAAAACAGCGTTCATAAAACGGGCAGGACAGGTCGACATCATGGCTAAACATATCGACGTTTCGCCATATCCCGTGATAATCTGCGGAGATTTTAACGATACTCCCGTATCGTACACTTACAACAAAATCAGAGGCGACCGCCTGGATACTTTTTGCGAAGCCGGAAAAGGAATGCCTTCAACATACAGATTGTCAGTCGTGCCGTTCTTCAGAATAGACTATATCCTGCACGACAAAATCATGAAATCGCTCACATATTCCGTCCATAAAATTGACTGCTCCGACCATTACCCGATTTCGTCCGTGATAGAAATTTCGGGAAGCGCGCCGGTCGACGATTAATTAAGGGACGGAAAATAAATAAACTATCACTGTTCGCAATGACGGACTTTTACTGTTTGCTTCAATTTTGCTTGAGACTGTTATATCTTAATCCCGAGGCAAATGTTGTTATCTTATTCCCTTTCTTTCACATACACCACAACACCTACCTGATTTTCAGGGTGTTCATCCGGCGAAACTCTATTGATATATACTTCGAAGATGTCTCCATACCCTTGTTCAAAAAACAGACTGAGCGTTTTGTTCTCATTCCGTGGAATGAAACCCAATTTATGTTCTTCAAAGTACAGTACAATAGCGTCAGGGTCGTACCGGTTTTCCGGTTCATATACCAGCCGTAATGGCGTTCCTATTTGCAATTGACCGAAAACAACAGGACCATCATAATAGGTAAATCCTGCTATACCACAATTTAATAAATGTTTACGTTTCATAATACTTATTTTTTACGATACAAAGTTACAACATTGTTTTGATAACTTTTGATATTAATATATTGCTCCATAACCTGCGCCTGTTGAATTTCCGAGTCCCACGTTCCATGCGAATACTTTTGTTTCGGGTTTTCCATCAATGATTACCGGACACAGATTTACTCTGCTTTTTATTCCTCTGTAATCAATCAGTTTGATTTTTGCTTTGGACGAAGAGGCGTCGAAGCGTATTTTCAAGCTTTCGTCACGCGGCAGACCGGATATTTCCATTTTATGCAACAGTGTTTCTTCCAGAAGATTCCCTGCGTTTTCGTTTTCGAATGTGTAGTGAATATCCTTGTTAGTTTCGGGGTCTAAACGGCGAATAAAAATCGGACTTGCGCACCGAAACAGCGTTTGATTCGTCAAATCCGGATTTTCTTCGAGCGTCACATCCGTTACCCTCATTCCATAACACATATCGACGTCGTCCATTATTGATTTCACAACCTGTTTCAGGTATGTATCATCGTAGAAACTGATAAACAATCTTGCTCCGTCCGGATAGTCCGGACCGTTTTTGCCGACTTTGGCGTTCAGCAACCACGAAAAAGAATGCAATGCCGGTTTTCCATGCAGTTCGTTTGCGCCAAGCCATTTGTGCAGAACCCCAACAAGTTTGGGTTGATAATTGAAAGATACCGGTTCGCTGTTGGGCGTTGTTTTAATATGTATTCTCATCGAAATGTTATTTATTTTTCAGCCGCAAAGTTAAACATTTTTTGAATATTGTCTTCTTATTTTTCCCCAAAACATTCTATTGCCTTTTTCATTCTTTTTACTCGAAATACTCTGTCTCGACAACTTTGTTTTGCGAAATCTGCGACTCATACGCCAAAAAATTTGCACTTATAATTGACTGAAAAATAAAGCATCAGACATATATGGAATAAAAAAACGCATTATTTTTAGCTATATTAGCAGAATAAACATTAATTTTGCGCGAAATTTAATATCTATTTCGTATGGCGATTTATATAGATGATGTTTCGAGAACTTTTGGCGAGTACCTGTTTATCCCGGGACTGACGACCAAGCAATGTATACCTTCCAACGTGTCGTTAACAACGCCTCTTGTAAAGTACAAAACTGCGGATAAAGAATCTGCATTGAAATTAAACATTCCTTTTGTTTCGGCGATTATGCAATCGGTATCGGGACCCGAACTTGCAATTGAATTAGCCCGTAACGGCGGATTATCGTTCATCTTTGCTTCGCAGTCTATTGACATGCAAGCCGAGATGGTCAGGAAAGTGAAGAAATTCAAAGCCGGATTTGTAATAAGCGACTCCAATCTCAAACCTGACAGCACATTGCAGAACGTGATTGATTTGGTAAACAAAACCGGACATTCGACTATCGGCGTTACTCACAACGGCGCTCCGAACGGAAAACTGCTCGGACTTATCACAAACCGCGATTACAGACCCGAAAAAGATGCTCTCGACAAAAAAGTGGAAGAATTTATGACCCCGTTTGCCTCGCTTATCACCGGAAAACTTGGGATTACTCTCACTGACGCTAATCAGATTATTTGGGATAACAAACTGAACACTTTACCGATAATCGACCAAAATAACAACCTCGTATATTTTGTGTTCCGGAAAGATTACGACAATCATCGCGAAAACCCGAACGAACTTTCGGGTAAAGATAAAACCCTCTTAGTCGGCGCCGGAATAAACACTCGCGACTATCGCGAACGTGTGCCGGCGCTTGTGGAGGCGGGCGTAGATGTTCTTTGTATCGATTCCTCGGACGGATATTCCGAATGGCAAAGGGAAACGATCGCATGGGTCAAGAAAAACTGCGAAAATATTCCCGTAGGCGCCGGAAACATCGTAGATAAAGAAGGTTTCGACTTTCTGGCGAACGCAGGAGCCGATTTTATCAAAGTCGGTATCGGAGGCGGCTCAATATGCATCACTCGCGAACAGAAGGGAATAGGCAGAGGACAAGCCACTTCGCTTATCGATGTCGCAAAAGCGCGTAACGAATATCTGAAATCCACAGGCTACTATATCCCTATTTGTAGCGACGGAGGATTAGTGCATGATTATCACATGGTCTTAGCTCTCGCTATGGGCGCCGATTTCCTGATGATGGGCAGATATTTCGCCCGTTTCGACGAATCGCCGACGCAAAAACTGCGGATTGGAAATAATTACGTCAAAGAATACTGGGGCGAAGGCTCGAACCGTGCTCAAAACTGGCAACGTTATGACAACGGAGGCGCGGAATCGTTGAAATTCGAAGAAGGAGTCGACAGTTATGTCCCTTACGCCGGAAAATTGAAAGACAATCTTGATATCACCCTCTCGAAAATCAAGGCGACAATGTGCAGCTGCGGAGCTTTGACTATCGACGAATTGCAAAGAAACGCAAAAATAAATTTAGTCTCCTCAACAAGCATCGTCGAAGGCGGAGCTCATGACGTTATTCTTAAAGAAAAAGGGTAAAATCTCGTGAAACTTTTCGTTTTGACTTTGATGTTAATTGCGCTGTGTTTTGCCGCGCTTGGCATACGTATCTGGATAAAAGGCGAATTTGCCGAAAACGAAATCGGACGTAATAAAAATATGCGTAAATTAGGACTAAAATGCGCCAAAAACGAAGAACTCGAACTGTTTAACAACAATAATAACAAATGTAACACCTGTGCCGACTGTTCATTTTTAGTCGCATGCGAGAAGAACGTCGACAGAGGTAAAAAGGAAACTCCTCCCGCAGAGAGGACTCTTTAAATCCGACAGGTTTCGACAACACCATAATCTACATACGTGGAGACGCAAAATATTGCGTCTCTACAAATCGACGCCCTCAACGACCACAGCGTTGTCCGGTGTAGACGTAGTCAAATGCACCCAATAAAATGCTATTGGGTAAAAATTATAAATTATTTTGTACCTTTGCAATCAAAAAATTTAAATATATTGTGTTATGGACTCTAATATGTTGAATGATATTATTACTGTATTAGACCGGTCGCCTGTTGAAAAGGCTTGGCTGTTCGGTTCTTTTGCTCGCAACGAAGAAGATAGCCTAAGCGATATTGATATGCTTATACGTTTCAGTCCGAATGAAAAAATCACACTTTTTCGTTACGGAAGCATTGTTTACAATTTAGAACAAATTACAGGCAGAAAAGTAGATTTGGTTGAGGAAGGAATGTTGCAATCATTTGCATTTACGACCGCCGAAAAAGATAAAGTATTGATTTATGAGAAATCCGGAACAAGATAAAGAACGAATAAAGCATATTCTCGAAGCAATCGAAAATATTCTGAACTTCACAAATGGACATACATACGAGGAGT
>JAIRLF010000138.1 GCA_031259655.1 Prevotellaceae bacterium | reverse complement strand
TTAGCAAAAGATTCACGTGGCGAGCCTCCACGTATTATTTTGAACATTTTGTTGAGTTTCCCGATATCGACAATTATTTGCGGTTTCATCAGATTGCTGCCGAAAGTGATTTCCGACGTATTTAAGCCATTTCGGCAAAGGATAACTTCCAATATTGCCGAGTCGAGCACGATATCGCGGTGATTGGAAATTTGCATGCAGGGGCGGTCATTCGACAAATTTTCAACGCCGGAATAGGTTTGATTGTCAATCGTTTTATCTATGATACTTTCGATAGCGAACGACATGACTTTTGTCTGAAACTCGGCAACTGTGCGTATCTGCTTAAATTCCGCAATAAAATCATTTACACATTTGTCTGGGAAAACGTATTTGACGATTTCGGAAAACAGTACGTTGTCTGCTATGCGCTCAATAGCGGCGGGAACCTCTGCGTCGGTGTAGGGACGATATTCGTCATACAATTCTTGTGTCATACAGTATTTATTTTTCAGTGTTTCTTTTATCAATAAATTTTATTGGCTTTCTGCTTAAATCCGGAAAAATAATTTTCCGTAAATTGTCGGTGTCGCAAAATTCAATGTCGGGGGCAACGCGAATTTTAGCGCGAAACCGGTCTTTCATTTCCTTAATCAACTCCTTTTTACTACCCTCAACTCCTTGTCTACCTCTAATTCCTATTTTTACCAAAACATTATCATTTCCGTTTTCGTCGAGCGACACTTCAACAACATAGTTTTCAACGCATGAGGTATTGTCCAAAACGTCGTAAATAGCAGGTGGATAAAGTGTTGTACCTTTATATTTAAGTAAATGGTTTGCCCTTCCGACGACCGGCGACACTCGCATCGACGTTCTGCCGCAGCGGCATTTTTCGGTATGAAAACATACTAAATCGCCGGTCTTAAATCTTAGTAGCGGCATTCCTTCCACGCCAAGAGTGGTAACTACTAACTCGCCTACTTCTCCATTTTCGACAATTTTTCCCTCATTATCAACGACTTCGCAGATAATCAGTTCGGGGTGATGATGTCCGCCGCAACCGTATTCACATTCGGCGAAAGTGGTTGCCATTTCGGTAGAGGCGTAGGTAGAATAGAGTTCGACATCCCATTTTTCCTTAATTCGCTGTCCGAGAAGATTGAGTGAAAAGTCTTGTTCGCGCAGGTTTTCGCCGATGCAGACAACTTTTTTTACACTCGAATTGCGGTAGTTGATGCCGTGTTCCTCTGCGTATTTGACGATATGCAGGATAAACGAAGGCACGCACATAATTGTATTCGGTTTAATTCGGGTTATGGTGTCCCACTGCAGTTCGGGAATGCCATTGCCTACGCGAATAACGCCTGCTCCGAGCGAGCGAAGTCCGAGAAAATAAGCCAAGCCCGCCATAAATCGTTTGTCGATAGTGGTCATCAGTTGCACGATGTCGGTTGGTTTCACGCCTGCGCAAGAGAAGGATATTTTTTCGTTATACGCCAGACGGTCTAAGTCTTTGTCGGTCATTGCAAAAGTAACGGGGTCGCCGAGCGTTCCCGAAGTGGTAATGAAATCTATCACTTTTTCGCGGGGAACGCACAGAAAATCGTCGTTTGAGAGTTGCAAATCTTTCTTTTCCGTAAAAGGGATTTGCTGCAGGTCTTCCAACGTCCGTATCTTGCGTATGTCAATGCCGTGTTTGCGAAACATCCGTTGATAAAAAGGGGAATGTAAGCCCATGTACAGCAAGACTTCGCGCAGCTTTTCCTCTTGGAAGCGTTTGATTTCTTCTTTCGATTTATATTCTATTTCAGCGCCTTTCATTTATTTTAATATTATATTCATCTAATAACCATGATATAAAATGCTCCTGCCATCCCGTCGCTTTCCCGTTGGGTTTGATGCCAAAACCATGCCCTTTTTCGTCGAATAACAAGTATTTGTGTTTCACTTTTTTTGCAGACAAGGCTTCTGCATAATATTCGCTGTTGCGATAATCCACTTTTTTATCGCCGGTGCAATGCATTAGAAAAATCGGCGGCATGTCTTCGCGCACATTTTTTTCGAGTGACAGGTAATTTTCCATTGCTTTTGTCTTGTTGCTCTTTCCCAGCAGGTTTCGGCGCGACCTTTTATGTACAATATTTTCGTCTGTCATTGAAACGACAGGGTAAATCATGGCCACAAAAGCCGGTTTAAGCGATACATCCGGGACAATTCCGAGCGGTTCCATAAAATTAACGTCAAAATATGTGGCGGCAGTTCCGACTAAATGTCCTCCGGCCGAAAATCCCATTACACCTACTTTATCCGGGTCAATACCTGTCTCGCCAGACATCTCTTTCACCAACTGGACGGCGCGCTGTAAATCCTGTATCATCGCCGGATGCTCGTTCCCATATAATCCTACACGATAACGAAGAACGAATGCGGCAATACCCTTGCTTTGCAAGTATCGGGCTATTTGGTGTCCTTCTTTTTTCATCCCTAAATAGCAATAACTTCCACCTGGGCAAATGATAATAGAGATTCCCGTATTATTTTCTTGTGAAGGCAGATAGGTCGTCAATTCGCTCCACTTTTGTTTTGTTGTGAACAAGGCGGTTCTTTCCCAGATTTTCAGCGTTGTTTGAGCTAAAACAGATACATTTGTAGAAGTAAAACAGATAAAAAAAATTAGTATTTTATTCACGGCTTATTTTGTGTTTTGTATTTTCTTTTTGATTATTTTTTTATACAGTTTAGTAGCTGACTCTTTGCCAGCGTGCTGAGGTACCCAATCCGATGCAGACACATTAGATGATTTATACAAAATTGTTCTTCGTCTATCTTTTATTCGTATATAAGCGTGGTCTTTCTCCGATTCGTCATAAACATATTCAATAATGCAATGTGCTTCCTCTTCGCAATCTACAATATTCCAAAAATTATCTTCTTTTAATAAATTTCTCAGTGTTATAGAACCTACTCTTTGTGCAATCTTATTACTTGCAAATGGAACATATACATTGTTGCCCTTTGCATATAACGAGCCTGAGTAATTTGTTAAATCCAGCGAATCTATATGTTGTTTATTGTAAAAAACGAGTCCACGTTCGAGGTATTCAATTAAGACCACCTCGTTTTTAGGAATACTAAACTCTACACGGTTTGACGTGTATTTTATTGATTCAGCAGTAGCATCTGTAACTTTTGCATAAAACCCTTTCCCATTTACGGGTTTTATATAATCTTGCGCCGAAACGCCCAATACGGTTGCTGCTACAAGCAACGCTGTCCATAATATTTTTTTTGCGTTCATAGTACTTTTGTTTTTTAATGAATAAAAATATTTTAATTAAATAGTTCTTTTATTTCATTTTGAGACAATTGACGATAAATGGCTTGCGGTGCTTCGGTAAATGTGACCTCAAAATATTCTTCCTCGTAGAACGAAAGTTTTGACTGGGTGTCGGGATTGCATTCCAGATAGGTTACATAGGAAAGCTTTAACCCTTTGGTTTTACAAATTTGATTGGCTAAAGATCGTCCGGCATACGTGACCGAAGTCCCCGGATTGTCTTGATAAAGTTCGGTAACAATCACGAATGTTTTACCGGCTCTATCTATTATTTTCAATCCGCATTTGGAAAGCACGTCCCATTGGCCTTTAAATTCAAAAATTTCGTCGTAATATTTCTCTGATACTTTCATATTTTTCTAACTACTTCTTTCCCAAACGACTTATTCACTAACTCTCTGTTTCTTGGGCGGTAAGTGCCTTCGTTCATTTCTCGGATGGCAACGTTGCATAACAGG
>JAIRLF010000113.1 GCA_031259655.1 Prevotellaceae bacterium | reverse complement strand
AAAGGGCGCAATCTGTCGATTAATAATTGATTACGCCCTTTCAGGGCTTGCCGTTTGGGGACAATCCTTTTTCGCAGGGCGTTGCCGGCGTTGCCCTGCGCTATTTGATTTAGGGCTTTGACTACGTCGATTTAAAAATTCCAGAACTCCTGACCCGGCGCAGATTACACTGTCGCAATTTTTGGATATAAAACAACGTAATAACTTGATTTGTAGTGGTAAAATTCAACATTACTGTATTCCCGACATTATTTTTGCGACAATAATGTTTTGCGCTATGTTTTTCATAAATAATTATGTGTCAGCAATAAAATATTCTGCGGGTCAGGAGTTCTGAATTCAGCCCTTTTATAATGACGCTTTTTGCAAACAATAGATTGCTATAGATTTGAATATTGTGAGTTTTCGGACAAATACTAAATATGTATGCTCTCAAAAAGTTATTTTTTGAGGGCTGCGCCTCTGGTGATGGGGGACTTAGTTCTTAGTTCTTAAGCCGGCATACCAAAACATCATTATCTTTTTCCTGAAACATAATTATCTTTTCGGCAAAACATAATTATCTTTTTCTGAAAAGCGCCGGTCATTACACCGAACATTCCCTTTTTTATGCTTTCGCCAAACTCTTAACTCTTAACTCTTAACTCTTTTTATTTGACTGTTTTCCGTTAATCGCATATTTCTAAAGTCGATATTCGACAGCACAAACACTCCGGGGCGTTTACCGAGGTCGAAACTGCCTAATTCCGAATCAAGATTTAGCGCTTCCGCTCCGTTCAGTGTCGCCCATCGTAACAGATTTTGCAATCCTGTTTCCGGAAACTTCGAATCGAGAATCTTCAGTTCCTGCAAGATAGAAAGATTTGTGTTCGACGATAAACTGTCCGTTCCTATGGCGACATGTGCGTTGAGTTTTGCAAACATATTCACATCGGGCAAATTATTTTCGATATACAGGTTCGATGCGGGGCAAAGAACCCATGTAGTTTTTCGATTCTGTTTTAGCGTTTGCCGATAATCCTGTTCGTTCGTATGCGTATTGTGAATCAGTAGCAAACTCGTTTCGGGAGCGATATATTTCAGTATCCTGTGCAAAGGGTTATCATATTTGGGGAGGAAGTCGTCCATGTCTTTTCCGAAAAAGTCCCTCATTTTGCCCTGTTTTTTTGCAAAAAGTTCCATTTCGTCGCAACTTTCTTCGTTATGGATGCTAATGATACCGCTGTTATTTCCTTCTGTAACAGATTTCGCGAACAGTTTTTCGGACAACGAATACGGAGCGTGGGGAGTAATTGAGACTCTTAAACCTTCGTTCTCAAAAGTTTGTTTGACAATTCTTGCATTGACGATATTTTCTTCCGCACGACAGGGATTCAGGTTCAGTGTTTCGACGAAAGTGTGATAAATCAGGCGACTGTCTTTTTTCATCAGTGCGCTCAAATCGTTGTTCGATATATCGCCTACAGCGACAATTCCTTCGTTTTCCATCAGTTTATCAGCCTCGTACATAGCCGAAATTTGTTCGTTGACATCGCTGTTTCGGTACGATATCACCGAATTACAGAAAGCCGTCATTCCCGAATGTTGTGGAATCTGTCCTTTCATGTGCGATAACTCAATATGGCAATGAGCGTTAACAAAACCGGGGATTATTATCCCGTTGAAAAATTCCGTACCTTCCTTTTCTACGATAGAATCGCCTAAAGAACCGACACTTACAATCTTTCCCGAACTGTCGATTTCTACTGTTCCGTTCTTTATGAACTCTTTTCCTGTGAATACGTAATGTCCTGATATCACTCTCATAACTCTAATTTTGTTTAATCAATTCAATTAGTTCTTCAATAGCATTTTCTTGAGGAATATTTTTTTTCACGGCTTCTTTACCTTTATATAATGTTACCTTTCCGGGAGCGGCGCCTACATATCCGTAATCGGCGTCAGCCATTTCGCCCGGACCGTTCACTATACATCCCATAACTCCTATTTTCAGATTATTAAATTCTGTTGTAGCCTTTTTTACTTTTTGCAGAGTTTTCTGCAAGTCGAACAAGGTACGTCCGCATCCCGGACAAGCGATGTATTCCGTACGAGTGAATCTTACCCTCGCAGCTTGAAGTATCCTGAAGCAAAGGTCTGAGACATGTTTCGGCGAAACAGACTGTTCTGCCGACAACATCACTCCGTCGCCAAAGCCGTCAACTAACAGAGCTCCAAAATCACACGCAGCCATTATCTGCAACTTTGCAAAGTCTTTTTCTTTATAACTTCGTGCAATAATAATCCTGTTTTCTATTCCGTTCGCCTGCAATGCATAGAAAAACGCGCGCTGTTTGGCTATACTGCCGGCATTATCGAACGACATAACAATCGTTTTATCCTGATTTTCTTTCAGCCATGCCAAAAACGAATTGTTTAACATTGTGCAGTCGCAGAATATGAAATTGTCGTTGTCATAATCTATTATTTTCGGGTTCTCGCCGTCGAACATCAGCGCCGAAGAACCGGTGTAAATGTAGTCGGGAACAGGATTTTTCGGTAAAGAACCGGATTGTAAACCGGATTGTAGACCGAACCCCAGACTTTTGATGTCGGATTCGTATACGGGATTCCATTTCGACAAGTCCGAAATCACAACAACAGTCTTTCCCTGCGATGCTCTTTTGCCGCTCGGGCAGGGATAATCAACCGGTTCCCTCTTTTTGGGAGCAGCGCTGAAATGTTGCGCGAAATGCCGAACCAGTTCTCTCGCAACAGGGATTTCGTTTTCCGGAGATTCTGTTAACGACACTCTTACCGTGTCTCCAAGTCCATCGGCGAGCAAACTTCCGATTCCTACAGCCGACTTTATTCTGCCGTCTTCGCCGTCTCCGGCTTCCGTTACGCCCAGATGCAGAGGGTAGTGCATATCTTCGACTTCCATCGCCTCAACCAAAAGCCTGTAAGCTTGCACCATGATTCCCGTATTGCTTGCCTTCATCGATACGACAACGTTGTTGAAATTTTCGTCCTTGCATATCCTCAAAAATTCCATCGCCGATTCGACCATTCCCGCCGGCGTGTCGCCGTATTTCGACATTATGCGTCCGGACAGCGAGCCGTGGTTTGAGCCTATTCTCAACGCCGTACCGTATTCTTTGCAGATATTCAACAGTGAAACGAATCGCGTTCGCAGTTTCGCCAGGTCTGTGTCCCAACTTTGTTCGAAATCCGCAATATTTGCCTGCAATATAGCCTGTTTATCGGTGAAATTACCCGGGTTTATCCTTATCTTTTCGACGTTTTTTGCTGCGATTTCCGCAACGTCAGGGTTAAAATGAATATCCGCAATCAGAGGTATATTGTATCCCCGTTTCCGCAGTTCCTGCCTGATTACGCCCAAAGCCTCAGCATCTTTGATGGTCGGCGCTGTGATTCTTACTAATTCGGCTCCGGCGTTTGCAACTTTCATGCACTCTTCGACGGTCGCTCCGATGTCCGATGTGGGAGTTGTAACCATAGTTTGTATCCTGATGGGATTGTTTCCGCCGATACCAACTTGCCCCGCTTTCACTTCTACGGTCAGACGTCTTGATAATATTATTTTTGTCATAACATTTTCTTTATTTGAGATTCCATTTTCTTTATCATTTTCTTTAAATCACCGATTGAGGCAGACATGCTTTTATTGGGATTTTGGATGTTGTCGAGCGTTTCCGAAGCCTCGTTCAGTTTCAGTTTTGCAGTTTTCAGTTCGTTCCTGTTGAACAGCGAAGTTGCCGAATTATACATGGTTACAGCCTGGTTAAAGATATTTACATTTTCGTTGTGAACGATGTGTTCGACAGAGATTTTATTGTTTTCGATATGTTTTTCGAGCATCCGGTTGTTGTCGCCCATAGAGATGATGCGCCTGTTTTCGGCGATAAGACGTTCTTTTTCCGGCAGTTGTTCGATGATTTTGATAGTATCGGGATAACTGAAAAAGCGCGAAGTAATTGAATCGGCGCTTATTCCGGCAGCAAATTCGTTGCCGTTTACAGGGAAATACGAAAATTGTAAGACAGGGTCAAATGGAATATGCGATTTGATAATCGCTTCGGGAGGTACAAGAAACCATTTGTCGCTAAACCGTTTATGGAATGCGCCGGAAGCAAAATATCCCGCCGACCATGTTGGGTCTATCAATCTCCATTCGCCCTTGTGTTTCACTGCGCACCACGCATGTGGAATATCATCGATTCTGCCGTTCTGTTTTGTGTACCCTTTGACAGTAATGAGTTCTATCCCAAAATATTCGACAATAGCTTTGAACGTAACAACATATCCGAAACAAACGCTCTTACGGGTTCGCAATACCTGTTTGACAACCTCGCTTTCGTGTTTGTAGGTTATGCCGGTATACATCTTGCTGAGGTCGTAGGTAATGTGTTGGGCTACCCAACTGTATGCCGCTCTCAACCTGTCGTTTTCAGTGTCGAATTTACTTTTGATGTACTTTGCGATGCTTTCCGCCGACTGCGTGTGTTGTGCGGGACAAATACGCATAATAGAATCTACATGACTGTAATCCTTTGCATTGCCGTAATCCGTTCGCAATACAAAAACACCAACCCAAAATAAGATGTAACCAATCTGTTTCATACTCGCTATATAGCGCTAATTTTTCGACAAATGTAGATAATTTTCGTAAAATGCAAAAAAAGGTTCGGGAAACGGGAAAGAGGGGGTTCACAAGACTACGTCGATTTAAAAATTCAAATTGTCGCATAGTCATTACGAACATGAGGGGGATGAAGTAGCCCCCGCCCCGCCTTTTCGTCATTGCAACAAAGAGACGACCTTTTCCAAACCTTTCATATTGTGGAATACACCTTATGTCAACATTTGGTCGTCATTGCACATTTTTAGACTATATGGCAGTTTTTCAAACATGTACACTGTGATAATTGTGTCAATTTTGTTTATTTGTATAAATCCGTACCTTTGCGTTTATTTTTAGAGGTATAAATAACAAGTATAGAAATGCAAGAAAAGATACTTATAATGGATTTCGGCTCTCAATACACACAACTGATAGCACGTAGGTTAAGAGAGTTAAACGTATATTGCGAAATATATCCATACAATCATTTTCCGGAACTTGACAGTTCGGTACGCGGGGTAATAATGTCGGGCAGCCCCTGTTCGGTGAACGATTCCGGTTTTTTGGAATACGACGTAACAAAATTGCGGGGCGTTGTGCCGGTGCTGGGGATATGTTATGGCGCTCAATTGATGACGCATCTGCAAAACGGGAAAGTGCAGGCTTCGAAACATCGGGAATACGGAAGAGCGAATTTGGCGACAATCGACACTTCGGACGAACTGATGAAAGGCGTAGATGAGCATTCGCAGGTATGGATGTCGCATGGAGACTCTGTAACCGGTTTGCCTGAGGGATTTACGGTTGTGGCGACAACTCAAAATATACCCGTTGCAGCGTTTCGTATCGAAAACGAAAAAACTTGGGGAATACAATTTCATCCTGAAGTCACGCACAGCATCGACGGCGTGTTACTTCTTAAGAACTTTGCTGTAAGCATTTGCGGATGTTCGGCGGATTGGACGCCCGCCTCTTTTGTCGAAAACACTGTCAAAACGCTCAAAGAGAAATTAAACGGCGACAAAGTTGTTTTAGCTTTGTCGGGAGGCGTCGATTCTTCGGTTGCTGCCTTGCTGTTGCATAAGGCGATAGATAAAAATCTGACATGTGTATTCGTCGACCACGGCTTGTTGAGGAAAAACGAATTCAACGAAGTTATGGACGCATATAACGAGATGGGATTGAATGTTATCGGCGTGAATGCTTCGGATAAGTTTTTCGGAGATTTGAGCAATGTCTCCGACCCCGAAACCAAACGGAAAATCATCGGTCGCAATTTTATCGAAGTGTTCGACGAGGAAGCGCACAAGTTGAAAGATATTAAATGGCTTGCACAGGGCACTATCTATCCCGACGTCATTGAATCGGTTTCGGTGAACGGTCCTTCGGCGACGATTAAATCGCATCACAACGTAGGCGGATTACCCGAAAAAATGAATCTCCGTCTGATAGAGCCGTTACGACTGCTGTTTAAAGACGAGGTGCGGCGCGTTGGAAAAGAATTAGGATTGAAACCGCTAATCCTTAACCGGCATCCATTTCCAGGTCCCGGACTTGCTATCAGGGTCTTGGGCGAAATCTCACCCGAAAAAATATCGCTCCTGCAAGAGGCTGACGATATTTTCACAAAGAAATTGCAAAAGTCCGGTCTATATAACCAAATCTGGCAGTCGGGAGTAATGCTGTTGCCCGTGAAATCGGTGGGCGTGATGGGCGACGAACGTACATACGAATATACTGTCGCTCTGCGCGCTGTCCATTCTACCGACGGTATGACTGCCGATTGGGTGCATCTGCCGTACGAATTTCTCGCCGAAGTTTCAAACGAAATAATAAACAAAGTGCGGGGCATCAACAGAGTTGTCTACGATATCAGCTCAAAACCACCCGCTACTATCGAATGGGAATAGTCCATCTTTTAATTGAAAATGAACATCATGTTAATTCTTAAAACAATTAAGTCCTACGTAATTATATCTATTGGAATATTTATGTATGCGTTTGCATGGAAGGCATTTTTGATACCTAACGAGATAACCGGCGGTGGTGTCGCGGGTATTGCTACGGTTCTCTATTTTGTATCGGGAGCGCAAGTCTCGACAGGTATAACTATTTTGGTAATCAACGCTATTCTGTTGACGATAGCGTTTTACGTTTTAGGTAAGGGCTTCGGGGCAAAAACGATTTATGGGGTCGTTTTTTTGTCGCTTATGTTTTCGTTTCTCAAATCGCCCGAAGCTATATCCGGTCAATTCAACGAGAGCGACAAGTTGATTTGCGCCATAATCGGCGGTATCCTCAGCGGAGCGGGCGTAGTGATAACTTTCATGCAAGGCGGCAGCACCGGCGGAACAGATATCGTCGTAATGATTCTTAACAAATACTACAACACAACTCCCGGTAAGGTCTTTCTTTATTGCGACATGGTTATCATTGGTTTGTCGTACTTCATCAATCACGATATCCGGACAATTATTTACGGATATGTGATGATGGGCGTGTTTTCGTATACGGTCGATTTACTGCTGTCGGGAAATAAACAGTCGGTGCAGATACTGATTTTCTCCCGCAAATACAAGGAGATTGCCGATTCTATTGTCTTTCTGAAAAAGAGAGGAGTGACCGCCATTGACGCAACAGGCTGGTACACGCAGGAACCGTCCAAAGTCTTGATTGTCCTTGTCCGTAAACAGGAACTGAACGATGTTTATCGCATAATCAAGTCTGTCGACGCCGACGCTTTGATTTCCGTCGCTAACGTAATGGGCGTCTTCGGTAAAGGTTTTGATATTATTAAAACTTCGAAAAAAAAGAAAAAACTGTTCAAGTAAAT
>JAIRLF010000395.1 GCA_031259655.1 Prevotellaceae bacterium | reverse complement strand
ATAACAAACAATCTCAGTAGGTTTTTATTCCCATTTTCGCATACGTTTCTTTCAAACTTCGCTCGTTGTCGGATATAATCAGCAGGATATCCCCCGGTTCGAGTTCGGTAGAGCCTGTAGGCACAAAGTAATGTTCTTCGCGTTTGACCATAACGACCAAAGTTTTTTCCGGCATCGGCATATCCATAATTCTATTGCCGCGAGTCAGATGTTCCTCGGTAAGAGTAATTTCGGACATACTTGACTTTATGTCGTCGGGGAAATCAACATCGAATGTTGCAAGTTTATTCTGCGTATGTTTTTCGCCAATCAGACCGAGCCATTTGGCTACGACAGGGACGGTAGTGCCTTGTAACAACAAGGAAACAAGCGTGACGAAAAACACTATATTGAAGATTATATGCGCGTTAGGCAGATGAGCTGTCCATGGATACGTTGCAAACAAAATGGGTGCGGCGCCACGCAATCCAACCCACGACACGTAATGACGCGCTTTGTTCGACATACGCTTCAAGGGCAAAAGACAAATCCAAACAGCAAGAGGACGGGCGCAAAATATCATGAACAGACTTATTGCCAAACCGATAGCCGCAATAGGAAGTAATTCCGACGGACGAACCAACAAACCGAGTGTGAGGAACATAACTATCTGAAAAAGCCATGTCATACCATCCATGAACTTTTTGGACGTCTTTTTATGAACAAATTTGGAATTTCCGATGACTAATCCGCTGATATATACCGCTAAATATCCGTTTCCTTTTAAATCGTTTGTTATTGAATATATCATAAACAGGACTGTGAGCATCAAAACAGGGTACAATGCTTCGTTATCAAGATTGATTTTGTTGATTAGCTTCACAATAATACGTCCGAAAACATAACCGAGAATGGCGCCGACAGACAGTTGCAGGACGAAATTCGCCGCTATTATCCACAAACTTCCTTCGCCGATTTTCAACAGCTGTATAAAAGTGATAGTAAGCAAGTAAGCCATGGGGTCGTTACTGCCGCTTTCGAGTTCCAGAAGCGGTTTCAACCGTTCTTTGAGCGCCAATCCTTTAGCCCCAAGTATAGCAAAAACCGAAGCCGAATCTGTTGACGACATCACCGAAGCCAAAAGCATGGCTTCGAGAAAAGAAAATGTTATAGCAGTGAAAATGTGTTGAGTAAGGAAATAAACGAATACGCCGGTTATCAGCGCTGTAAGTAGTACGCCCAATGTTGCAAGGATAACGCCGTGAACTATTACCGGTCTTATTTCGACGTATTTAGTGTCCATGCCTCCGGAAAACAAAATAGTATTCAAGGCAAGAAGTCCGATAAATTGCGCATGTTCGGGGTTCGAAAATTCCAAACCAAAGCCGTCATTTCCAAATATCATGCCTACTCCAAGAAACAAAACCAAAATAGGAACACCGAACCTGTATCCCGTTTTACCGGCTATGATGCTGATAAATAACAGCAAAGAACCTATCAATATAATATTATCTACCGAAAATCCCATACTACTCAGTCTCTTTTTACATTACTTACATTTATCTCATTCATATTGTTCACTTTTACATTTTTGCCCTCAAAGATACGGTATTTTTTTCGATTATAACAAATATAATTGTAACCGCTTCAAAATGTGAAACTAAATCAGAAGGTGTGAAATGTCGCATCTGTTTATCAAATCTTTTTTTCGTCGCGTCTCGGAAAAAGATTCAGTCGGTTTCATTCGATTCGGAAAAATGTATTACTTTTGCATTTTTAGGAACGTAAAAATGTGATAGAATAACATAAAATGGAACGTAAGATTTCGCATAAACTTTTGGAATGGAAAAATTCTTCCGACAGGATGCCTTTGATTGTTACAGGAGCCCGGCAGGTGGGCAAAACTTACAGTTTACTGGAATTTGGCAAACTGCATTATCAAAACGTCGTATATTTGAACTTTGAGAACAATGCCGACCTGTGTGCGGTTTTTGAACGCGATTTAAAACCCGCCCGTATCATCCGTGAATTATCGGTTATCTCGGGCGAATCAATTTTCGAGAAAGATACTTTGCTTATTTTTGACGAAATTCAGGCATGTGAAAAGGCTTTGACTTCACTGAAATATTTTTGCGAAGAAACGCCTGATTATCATATTGCTGCTGCCGGCAGTTTGCTTGGCGTAACGCTAAACCGTTCCAAATTTTCGTTCCCCGTGGGTAAGATAAACAAAATTACGCTGTACCCGCTTGATTTCGAGGAATTTTTGATGGCTTCGGACAAACAAAACGGCTTGAATATGATATGCGAATGTTTTGAAAACAACGCGTTTTTTCCCGCTCATAACGAATATTTAGATGCATACAAAATCTTTCTTTTGGTTGGCGGGATGCCGTTCGTTGTAAGCGAATATCTTAAAAACAAAGATTTTATCCAGGTTTATAATTTACAAAAGACAATAAACGACGCCTATATTTCCGATATGGTCAAATATGCGCAAGCGACGGAAACAAACAGGATTTTAGCTGCATTCAATTCTATTCCTGCACAATTGGCAAAAGAAAATCGAAAATTTCAGTACAAAATTATCAAAACAGGAGCGCGGGCATACGAATTTGAAAATTCGCTGGAATGGTTGCAAACGGCAGGAATTGTCCGTAAGAGTGTGAAAATAACCGAAGGAAAATTTCCTCTGGAACTTTTTGCTCTCCATAACTCGTTTAAAATTTATCTTTCGGATACAGGATTGTTGTCGTCGAAATACAATCTTGCGCACAATGTGATATTGAGCGATTTGTCGGGAATCGAAAATATAAAAGGAGCATTAGCGGAAAATTACGTTTTTTCCACATTGGTCACAAACGGCTATACTCCATTCTATTGGGAGTCGGAAGGCAAAGCGGAAGTCGATTTTGTTATTCAAAACAGGGATGGCAAAATCATTCCTGTCGAAGTAAAATCCTCGGAACATAACCGTTCGAAAAGTTTGCAACAGTTTGTAAACAAATACAAACCCGATTATTCAATTCGGATTTCGACAAAAAATTTCGGATTCGAAAACGGCATCAAATCTATTCCCCTGTATGCGGTATTTTGCATCTAAAATCCGCATGTTTGCCTCATAATCCGTAATCCCTCAACACATTGTTACATCCGACAGTTGTTCGTATTTCGACCGTGTGATTGATACGCTGCCCGACCTTACAAACTGCAATATCCCAAACGATTCGAGTTCCTCGAACAGTTGCAGGATTTCCGCTTTGCTGCCCGTTTTTTCTATAACGGTATATAAGCTATTGACTTCGATAATCCTTGCGTTATACTTGTTTACCAGACTTTCGACCGTATTATTGGTCATCAAAGTTTCTGTAGTAACTTTGAACAAAGCTATTTCGCGTGAAATAATCTCGTCTTCGACATAGCAGTATGCCGTCAGCACATCTATCTTTTTTTCTATCTGCCGGACCAACTTTTCTATTGATTTTTCATCGCCGTAACACGTTATCGTAAACTTGTGTACGCCTTTCATTGCCGAAGCCGAAACGGTCAGGCTTTCAATGTTGATAAACCGGCGTGTAAAAATGTTCGAAATCTGAGTCAACAGACCAACATGATTTTCGGAGTAAACATTCACTGTGTATAATGTTTGCGTATTTGTAGTCATATTCAATATTTTAAAAGGTTATTTTTTCCAATATTACATTATTTGCATTCATTCCCGCCGGAATCATCGGCAATACTATTCCTTTCTTTTCGACGTCGACAACCAAAAGATATGCTCCATTGTGGTCGAGCATTTCTTTGATAGCCTCGTCCAAATCGTCTCTTTTTGAAACTCTTCGACCTTTAATTCGGTAAGCCTCTGCAATTTTCACAAAATCGGGGTTAAGCATCGGCGTTTCCGAATATCGTTTGTTAAAAAAGATTTCCTGCCATTGGCGAACCATGCCCAGATATCGGTTATTCAAAACGACAATTTTCACTTTGACATTACTTTGCATGATTGTACCCAACTCTTGGATACACATTTGGATACCACCGTCGCCGCAAAACAGGCAGACAGTACGGTCGGGTTTGGCGATTTTTGCGCCTATAGCCGCCGGCAAGCCGAATCCCATCGTCCCCAATCCTCCCGACGAGATGAAACTCCTTGTATAACTGCGATTAGTGTAACGCGCTGCCATCATTTGGTTTTGACCGACATCGGTAACGATAATTGCTTTGTTATCGGTTTTTTCGGAGACGCGGCGCGCCACTTCGCCCATCGTAATATATTCCTTGTCGCAATATATTTCGTTGACAATCACCTTTTCGTATTCTTCGCCGTTCACGATATCGAAACTTTCAATCCAATCGTCATGTTCGGCTTGTTTCAGCAATTTAGTTACAGCCGGCAAAGTTTTTTTGACGTCGCCCAAAACAGGTATGTCAATATCCACATTTTTACCTACTTCGGCGGGGTCAATGTCGAAATGTATGATTTTTGCCTGCTTTGCGTATGTGTTGACGTCTCCGATTACACGGTCGTCGAATCGCATTCCTATCGCTATAAGTACGTCGCACTCATTGGTTTTCAGGTTTGGAGCGAGATTTCCGTGCATTCCCAGCATACCTTTATTTAAAGGATGGTCGAAAGGCAAAACCGAAGCGCCTAACAAAGTCCAGGCGGCAGGGATTTGCGCTTTTTCGACGAAATCAATCAATTCCTGTTCTGCTTTTCCAATCTCAACACCTTGTCCGATAAGCGCGAACGGTTTTTTTGCGGAGTTTATCAACTCAGCCGCTTTACGCACATTGTCCTTATCCGTTTTCGGTACAGGGACATAACTTCTTATCGACGTGCATTTTTCGTAATAATGATTGGTCAAAGCTACCTGAGCGTCTTTGGTGAAATCGAGCAACACGGGACCGGGACGACCCGAGGCTGCAATGTAAAAAGCCTGTGCCACAGCCCATGCGATTTCGTCGGCTTTGCGAACCTGATAGCTCCATTTTGTTACCGGTTGAGCTATTCCTACAATATCGACTTCCTGAAAAGCGTCTGTTCCTAAAAGCGGAGAGACTACTTGCCCCGAAATCACCACCAAAGGAGTGCTGTCTATCATTGCATCGGCTATGCCGGTGATTGTGTTTGTGGCGCCCGGTCCCGAAGTAACAAGCACAACGCCAACCTTTCCGGATGCCCGCGCATAACCTTGGGCTGCATGAACTGCGCCCTGCTCGTGACGAACCAGAACATGTCTAAGTTTTTGTTTGTAATCAAACAGAGCATCAAATACAGGGATTATCGCCCCTCCGGGATACCCGAAAATCGTATCTGTTCCCTCTTCAATGAGGCTGCGTAACAGAGATACCGACCCGGAAACACTTTCTTTATTATTCATATCTATAGGTTTTTAACTATTTTTTTAATCAAATCCTCTACTGAGGAACTTATTATCAATTTATTTCTATTCTGTTTTTGTAGAAAACCTTTCTCTACCATATTGTCCAACAGTGCGATAAGCGAATCGTAATATCCGTTTGTGTTGAGCAGTCCAATCGGAACATCGAAGATTTCTAATTGCGAAAGGGTCAGAGCTTCAAACATTTCGTCTAATGTTCCGAAACCTCCGGGAAGCACAGCGATGGCGTCGGCAATTTCGAGCATCCTGGCTTTTCGTTCGTGCATTGTCGAAGTGTATATTATTTCGGTGCATTCGTTCTTAGTGATTTCCTTATCTGCCAACATACGGGTAATGACGCCGGTAACTTTTCCGCCTTTTTGGAGAACGGCGTCGGCGACTACATTCATCAGCCCGCGCGCAGCTCCTCCATAGACCAATACAAGTCCCTCATCTGCTAACTTTTCACCCAACTTCCTCGCTTCGTTTATGTAAATATCTTCCAATCCTGTAGACGAAGCGCAAAATACTGCAACATTCTTCATATCATCAATTTATATCTTAAAAACAAAAAACCCTTCTCCCGATGAGAAAGGCTTCGTTTTATTTGCTCAACTACGCAGCAATCCTCATCCTTCGTTTGCTTGCAAAAGGACGACGAGAATAATACCACTAAGTTGCCACTTCTTCATTTCAATTTCAATTTCATTCAAAAATATTGCGCAAAAGTAATACATTTTTCTTATTGCCGATAA
>JAIRLF010000012.1 GCA_031259655.1 Prevotellaceae bacterium | reverse complement strand
GGGGTCTTGGGGTTTTAATTTTTTCTCTGGTTTGTGTGTTTGTGTTTTTATTTTTTATATATCTATCTCTCTCTCTCTCTCTCTCTCTCTCTCTCTCTCTCTCTCTCTCTCTCTCTCTCTCTCTCTCTCTCTCTCTCTCTCTCTGCAAAAATCGTGCCAAACTCTACATTATTATACAGAAAAAAAGTTCCTGATAATGCAATCTTCGTCTCTAATATAGAATTTTTCGCCATTGTTTCTTATTTTGTTTTTATCATCCTGTTATTGTATGTATAAAACGGTGGCAAATATATACATTATTTTTTAAATCCTGCGTTTTTTGCGTTTCTTTTTTTACGTCGTTCGATTAAAGTCCTTATTTTCCGACTTGTAAGATGACGAAATTTTTAATTTCTTAATGCAAAAAACATGCCGATAGACTAATAAACCGGTTGAAATAAGTATAATTTTCAAAAAACCGGACGTTATAGAAAAACGAAAAAACACGTATCATGTGTCGATTTTCGATTTCAGTAATGAAATTTTTGTTAACCATATCTGTAGTAATCATTCGCTTATTTGGTTTATTATTGCGGTTCTATGAAATTTGATTATTTTTGCACGCTTTTTATTGCGTTGTTCAAACGGTTAAAACGCTTAATAAATTAGGAAATTATTTGGTAAGTTATTTGTTCAAAAAATATGTCCGATTTGTCCTTGCGTTAGTTATGGTGGGGATATTGTATGTTCCGGCAGTTGACGCTCAGGTCATAAAGATGCCTGAGAAGAAAGTGGAAAATGCCGTCGATACTACAGTGCGCACCGTCATGGATTCGTCTCAAGGCGTCAAAAAGGGGGCGTTTCAAGACCCGATAAGTTATTCTTCAAAGGATTCTTTGATAGTCGATTTGCTCGACAGCGACACTATTGTCTATCTGTATAAGGAAGCAAACGTCAAGTCGCTCGATATGGAGATGACCGCCGGACACATCGAAGGAAGCAAACGGACGGGGACAATTTTCGGACAGGGATATATCGATACCACGGGGATGTTGTTGGAGAAACCCTCGTTCAAGCAGGGCGGCGAACAGTTCGAAATGGAAACGGTAACACACAAGTTCACTTCGGAAAAAACACGTATCAAAAACATCAGTACCAAACAGGGCGACGGGCTTCTGTATGGCGACATTGCAAAACGCATGCCCGACCACTCTACTTTTATCAAAGGCGCGAAATATACAACCTGCGACGACCCGCATCCGCATTTCTATATAAGGATGACAAGAGGTAAAATCGTTGAGAAACCAAGCAGATACATATATTTCGGACCTTCTTACCTCGTAATCGAAGACGTGCCTTTTCCGCTGTTAATACCATTCGGATTTTTTCCGCAACAATCGGAACGCTCATCGGGAATACGTATGCCGACGTATGGAGAAGAAACTTCGCGCGGGTTCTTTTTACGTAATTTCGGATACTATTTTGCTATCGGCGACCACATGGACCTCGATATTTCGGGCGACTATTATACTCTCGGCTCCTGGGCTTTACGTTCGATGTCGAGATACACGAAGCGATATAAATACGACGGCAGTTTCAATCTCAACTATGCATTCAACACTACGGGCGAAAAGGGCTCTGCCGATTACTCGTCGGCAACAACTTTTTCGGTTCAATGGAGTCATCGTCAATCGCCTAAAGCGCGTCCGGGAACAAATTTTTCGGCGAACGTCAATTTCGCTTCCGCAAACAACAATCTCTACAACAACAACGCAGCTCACAATCCGTATCAAAACATCAACAATTCGATAAGTTCGAGTATTTCGTATTCGCGTGCATGGCAAGGTTCTCCGTTCAATCTTTCGATAAACGCCAACCACAGCCAAAACATGCGCGACAGCACCTATAATGTTACTATCCCGAACATAACGCTCTCGATGTCGCGAATATATCCCTTCGCCCGAAAAGAACGGGTCGGTAAAAAAGCTCTGTACGAAGATATTTCGCTCACTTACGGCTTAACTTTCGACAACAAAGTCGCTTTCAAATCCACAGAACTGAAAGACCCCAATTTCGCGAAAAAAATCAACAACGGGATGAACCACAATATCAACATCGGGTTGCCGAACGTCCCCATATTCCAGTACATCAATCTTTCGCCTTCGGTGCGTTACGGTACAAAATGGTATTTCAAATCGATAGAAAAACGTTGGGACAGTGTCGACCGCAGAGTGATAACCGACACTACCCGGGCGTTCAGTAAATTAGGGATGGTTCACGAGTATTCGTTTTCCGCCTCGCTTAACACTCAAATCTACGGATTGGTGAAGTTCAAGAAAGGCAGCAAGATAGAAGCTATAAGGCATGTTATGAAACCGTCTATCAGTTTTTCGTATAATCCCGATTTAAGGAAACCGTTCAACGGCTATCGCATGGTTCAACGGGATACTCTGGGAAATATGGAACAGTATAATATCTATCAAGGTCAGCCTTACGGATATCCCTCGCAGCCGGAAAGCGGTTCGATAGGTTTCTCTCTGGGTAACAATCTGGAAATGAAAGTTAGAAACGATAACGATACTACAGGCGCAAAAAAAATACCCTTGCTGAATACTTTCGATATCAGTACTTCGTACAATCTGCTTGCCGATTCGATGAACTTGTCGAATATTTCGTTCTCGGGAACTACAAACTTGCCGGGACAAACGTCCTTATCGTTCGGGTTCACTCTCGACCCGTACGCTATAAACGAGCGTGGCTCAAGGATTAACAAATTCGTATGGCAAGAAAAAAAAGGACTTAATATCGGGCGTCTGACGCGGTTTAATCTCTCGTTCGGGTATTCGTTCAACGGCGGTAAAAAAGACGCAGGCAAGGGCGACAATCGTAATAAACCGGCTCGGCGAGATAATGAACGCGAAGGCGAAGAACACGACCATGACCACGACCATGATAACAATCCTCATCTCGATGTTTTTAACCCGTTTGTATACGAACCGTTTAGCGCCCCATGGAGCGTATCGTTTAACTATTCCTATAATTATAACAGGACATATAATTACGCCGGCGGAAAACTGTTTACAAATCACAATCATACGCAAACACTTGGTTTTAACGGAAGTTTATCGCCGACAAAGAATTGGGACGTGAGAGTGAGCAGCGGTTTCGATTTCAAAACAAAGGGACTGACAACGACGCAAATCAGTATTACGCGGCAACTGCACTGTTTCGATTTTTCATTCAACTGGACGCCGCTTGGTCGCTATCAAAGTTGGAGTTTCAGAATCGGAATACGTTCTTCGATGCTGAGCGATGTGCTGAAATATGATAAACAGTCGAGCTATTTCGATAATCTGTAATAGATTCTATTGATTTACTTATTCCTGCGCTTGTGAGAATCGGGTTAATTTTTACCCCGTATAAGTTCTTTTACTTTCAACGCAAGGTCGGTGAATATTATTTTTGCATTTCCATTTTGGGATATCTGTGGAATACAGATATTCAACTGTTTGTACAGTTCTGCGACATTTCTGTCGTTGATAAACGCCGAAAATTTCCTTGCCCATTCGAGTTCGTCAAAGCCGAGATATACAATGTCTTCAATCTTTTTGTTCAGGATAAAATTTTCTCTCACCATACGTTCGGCAAAACCAAGAAACGACTTTTGTCTTTCTCTGCCTGACGAAGCCATCATTTCCGCCCAATCCATAAGTCCGAGAATATCGTTTTTGTATGATAACCGCATGAATTGCATAAAATTATCCAAATTCAGTTTTGCCGATTCCGAGACCTGCAAACTTTGAATAGCCCGTATATAATTACCTTCGGATAAACGCGAGGCGGTAAATATTTCCTGTTCGGTGAAGTTCAATTTTTTCAAAGCCTCGACAATATCGTCTTCTTTCAGAGTTTGCAATCTTATACGTTGAGTTCGCGAATAGATTGTCGGGAGAATCCTGTTGGCATTTTCGGCAACAAGCAAGAAAACAGTGTGTTCCGGCGGTTCTTCTATCAATTTCAACAAACGGTTTGCCGAGGTTTGGTTTAGTCGTTCCGGAAGCCAGACAATCATTATCTTGTAATCCGATTCGAAAGGTTTGAAACTCAACTTAGTCAATATTTTGTCGGCTTCGTAGGCGCTGATAATTCCCTGTTTGTTTTCTATGCCGATAAATTCGTACCAATCCTGTTCGGTGAAATATTTTCGCTCGAATATAATTTCGCGCCATTGCGATAAAAAATCGTTGCTGACAGGCTTGTCTTTGATTTTCTTGGTCGTGTTTACCGGAAAGACAAAATGTAAATCGGGATGAATCAGTTTGTTGTATTTAATACACGAAGGGCATGTTCCGCAGGAATCGTCGCCTCTGTTTCGACACGAAATAAATTGCGCGTAAGCCAATGCCATCGGCAAACCGCCATAACCCATTGAGCCTTCGAATAATTGAGCGTGACTGACACGTCCGTCCCGAACCGTCGAAACAAGTTTTTCTTTCAGTTCCTTTTGTCCGACTACATCCTTAAATTGCATGATTTTACGGCACGAAACTATTTCATCATTCTGATGATAGAATTAAGTATCATCACACCATCGGTGTTTCCTAAATCCTCATCGACAGCCCTTTCGGGGTGAGGCATCATTCCATACACGTTTTTACGCGAATTGCATATACCCGCGATGTTTTCGACTGAGCCATTGGGATTTGTCTCCTGTGAAACTACTCCGTTCTCGTTGGAATAGCGGAAAAGAATTTGCCCGTTTCTTCGCATCTCCGCCAAATCGTCGCTTGGAGCGTAATATCGTCCTTCTCCATGCGCAATAGGAATCTTTAATGGCTTGGTATCAAGATGATGAGTGAGGTAAGTATTTTTGGCGTCGGGAATTATATACGTGTTCTTACATACGAATTTCCGGTTACTGTTGTGTAATAAAGTTCCCGGAAGCAAACCCGATTCGCATAGAATCTGAAACCCATTACAAACACCGAAAACAAAACCTCCATCATCGGCAAAATCAATTATTTCCGACATTATTGGGGAAAATCTCGCCAAAGCGCCCGAGCGCAAATAGTCTCCAAAAGAAAACCCTCCGGGCAAAAGCACTCCGTCGACATTCTGCAACGAACGGTCTTTGTGCCAAAGAGGTACAACTTCCTGCTCCATGATATTCCGGAACGCATAAATCATGTCGTGGTCACAATTCGAACCGGGAAATATTACAACACCAAATTTCATTTGTTTACACTTTAATCATTTAAAAATGAAACCGCCGAACAGATTAACCGCCATTACGGTTTCGTGAATTTTTCGCAAAGGTAAAAAAATAATGGTTAATTGGTAATTATTTATTGCAAATCGCTAATATTCACTGTTATTTGTGTCGAGAAATTCGAGATGTAAACAAAACAAACGGTCGATAATTGTTAAAAATCTTTTTCTATTGATATGAATGCCCTCACGGGCAAAATCCGACAATTTTAATTCCTGTCGGATTTAAAACAGGGAATTTTGTCGTACCCTATTCGGAATGTAGGCATCAGCGCGAACACGTCTCCATAATCTTAATAAGAACAAATGATTACAAATATTTCAATAGCGTTTCGAGACCTATCCCTCTTGAGCCTTTCATCAAAATCAAGCGGGAGTTGAGATTGATATTTCCGAGATATTTTACGGCTTCGCTTTTGTCGGGGAAACAGATAGCGATGTTTTCTCCTAAGCGGCTGAAAGTATGACCAATCAGGATAACTTTTCCCTTCTTCCACAGTCCGTGATTTTTGATAATCTCCGTTATTCGTCGATGTTCGGCAAAAGAATTGTCGCCCAATTCCAGCATATCGCCGAGTATCAACAATTTGTTTTCGGCATCGAGCCGTGCAAAATTGCCGATTGCAGCTTCCATACTCGAAGGGTTGGCGTTATATGCGTCCATGATGACGGTATTAGTCGTAGATTTAACGAGTTGCGAACGGTTATCAGCCGGTTTGTATTCCGCCAAAGCAGAAATAATATCCGGTACAGACACCTCGAAATATTTGCCGGCAGCTATTGCCGCCAAGACATTATTCAGATTGTATTCTCCTACTAAACATGTTTTTACACTCATTTCCGGCTCGGAGGTCGAAAATCCAAGAAAGAAATTGTCGTCGCCTGCAGTTACGCCCATAATGGTTTTGCCATACTTCACAAGTGTCGTTCCCTGAGTCTTTTCCGCCATTGATGCGAGAGTTGCGTCGTCGGCATTATAGAAAATCACGCCCCTGTTTTTTTCGATATAATCATACAGTTCGCCTTTGGTTTTCCGGACGCCTTCTTCGGAGCCAAACCCTTCGAGATGAGCCTTGCCGACGTTGGTAATCAGCCCAAGTCCGGGATGAGCGATTTCGCAAAGCGTCGCGATTTCGCCGCAATGGTTTGCGCCCATTTCTACGATGACAATTTCGGTGTTTTCGTTGATATTCAGCAAAGTTAGCGGCGTTCCGATGTGATTGTTTAAATTTCCTTTGGTGCACACGGTTTTATATTTTTTCGACAATACCGCATTAACAAGCTCTTTTGTCGTTGTTTTGCCGTTTGTTCCCGTTATTGCAAGGACATGAATATCAAACTCCATACGATGATATTCCGCCAAATCCTGTAAGGTTTTCAGGACATTTTCCACAACAATGCATCCGTGTATTCCTTCGTTTTCAACGCTGTCGGATACGGCAAAAGCGCAACCGCTATCTAACGACTGTTCAACGAATCGATTGCCGTCAAAATTCTCGCCCTTTAAGGCAAAAAATATCGAATCGGGAACGATATTGCGACTGTCGGTGCAGACAAGAGGATAATCCCGAAATATTGCATATAACTCTTTTGTATTCATCAAAATCTACTTTTTTTAAGGAGAATATGTTTTTCTTTCATCCATTTCCCGAATTTAAATTCGTATCCGTCGTATGTTACGTCGGGTACATAGTACGATTTGTCGTTTCGTTTTTCGGGTACAATTGGATACAGCCAGTTGAAAACAATTTTATTGATATCGGCGTGATATTTCAGATGCAGCACCGATTTAGCCGAATATTCGAATATAACTCTGCTTTTTATGCCCGTTCCATCGACGAAAACAGGAGCGCCGAACAATGGTAATCCTTGCGGATTGAACGTCAGGACATCGATATACTTTTTATGTGAAAGTCGATTGTTGAAATCCAAACCTAACAGCGTGTAATATGTTTTGCCCATATCCTGTGTTTCAATGATATCGGAATACAGGCAGCCGTACCAGTTGGGATAACGCAGGATTTCCTCTTCGGGTTTAAGAACGTCCTGTTTGACGTCGTTCAGAACATATATGTCCGACAAAGGATTTTTTTTGTCGCCCATACGTCGTTGTACAATAGCGTGATATACATATTCGTCGTCGTTTTTCAACGTTCCCCAACTGAAAATGCGCACTATCCCATCTTTGGAAACGATGATATTGAGATGAGGAATACTGTCGAACGAAAAGGAAAAGGAATTGGGCGTTTTCAATGTTTTTTCCAATAATGCGGAAAACGAATCCATATATTCCTGTTTTTTAACGTAATCGTATTCATCTGCCGCCATTGTCATCAGCTCCGACAGTTCGCTCTTGACTTGCTGGAACGATTGCCCCGACACTGCGGTGTTACAGATGATTAGAAGTAAAAATAAAATGCTGTTTTTCATTATTGACTGTTATTTATTAAAAAATCGACTGTTTGACGCATTTACACTTGTTTTAGTTTAAAGACGGCGCCCGAATTTGTCGTCTCAATTTCCATAATATTGGATACGACAAGGTCGGTAATGATTTCTGTAGCTTCTTTTTCCGAAAGGAAAACCTCTTTCATAAGAATTTCGATGCTTTGCGCTTTCTTGCCTTTAAGATATGCCAGCAATCTGTTATGTCCGGCAGTGTATTTGATTGTGCATGGCGATTTTAACCGCTCCTGCACTTTAATCCAGACAGGATTTGCGATAATGTTTTCGTCGTGCACCCTGATTAATACTTCCGGCGGTTTGTCGGTGTAAACCACATGATGCGGTTTCGCTCCGCTTGACTCTATAATGAACTCCAACACGTGTTTACCGTTCGGAATCGGATGTATTTTCACTTTAAAGTCGATTTCGGGACGGGAATATAATTTCGCTCCGCTTTCGACCATATAATATTCTTCGTCGATAGAAATTCCCGTTATATTCCCGTTGTCTTTGATACCCACAAGCAATCGTCCGCCTTTGGTATTTGCAAAAGCTACTAATGTCCGGGCAATTTTACGCGGGTCGTTTATCTCGTATTTGAACTCCAAAGTCTCGTGTTCGCCCTGTGCGATAAGGTTATAAAGATACATAATTCACAAAAAAACATATATTCAAAACAACACAAAAGTAATAAAAAGTTTTGGTTGAAGCCGAAAATGAATGTGCGACCGAACTGCTGTCGTGTCAAATATACCGATGTGTGACGCCCTAATGGTGTACGTTTTCGGGAAGACGCTATTAACACAGCAGCGTTTTCGGATTTGCCCGAAACATTCGACAGACATTCGGATTTAGTCGCGGAAATTATACCTGTTTCGTTCGTTCCGCATGCAGCCGAAATTACACACGTGTGCAGCCAAAATTATATACGTGTGCGTCCAGGATTATATACGTGTGCAGCCAGGATTATATACGTGTGCAGCTGCGGCCGCACACGTATATAATCCTGGCTGCACACGTACGCAGCTGCGGCTGCACACGTACGCAGCCGCGACACTCTTCCGCGCAAAGCGAGATTATCTCTTAAAGTATTAAAATGCAGTTAATTAAGCAATAAATAATCATCGTCACACGCGACGCCGAAAAACAGATAGAAATCAAAACCCGAAGCTATCTATTTTCTTATCTTCTTTTTCCTGTTCTTCGAAAGGTTTTGCTTTGCCCTGCACGGCAAGTCCTTCGATATGAATTGCGCGGAACGGACGGACAGGGCAAATAAATTCGCATCCGCCGCAACCGATACATATTTCGACATTTATATGCGGAATTGTGAGACCGTCCTTATATGGAATCATCGTAACCGCCTGTGTAGGGCAATGTTCGGAACATGCGCCGCAGTTTGTTTCTTCGGTTTGGACGATGCAGATATCGCGTGTAAAAACCACTTGTCCGCCCTGATTCAGATGTTTTTCGTCCTTAGTAAGCGGTTTGATAGCGCCGTTGGGACACACTTCCGAGCAAATCGTGCAGTCGAAATTGCAGAATCCTTTTTCGAAATACATCATCGGCTGCATCATTCCGGCAAGACCGTACTCCATAAAAGCCGGTTTCAATACGCGCGAAGGGCATTTGCTGACACACAGATGACAGGACGTGCAGTGAGCAAGCATATTTTCGACGCTTATCGAACCCGGAGGCAGGACGGGATGCTGCCGGACATACTTGTCGTTGCCTGTCAGACTGTTTATCTCGTCTTCGACGATAGCCGCAGGAGCGGCGACCGCAGCGATGACGCCGGTTGTCAGGAAACGCCGTTTCCCCTCATCGACAGGATGTTTTGCGTCCCCATTTTTTACGGGAACAAGCGATGGCGAGAATTTCAGGGCGTCTCTCCGGCAAGCGTTTAAGCAGTTGAAACAGTCTACACAACGACTGTTATCTACGGTTTTTTGTTTACTGTTGATACACGCCGCCTTGCACCTCATCTCGCAGGCTCCGCAACTGTTACACTTACTTTTATCTATCCTGACTTTGAAGACCGAAAATTTGCTCAAAAAGCCCAATACAGCGCCGACGGGACAAATCGTGTTGCAGTACGTACGTCCGTGTTTCCATGCAAGATAGCCGATAACGACCATAGTCAGTATCGCCACGGCAAAGGCGAACACGCTCATTATGAAAATATCCGTTTTGTAGAACGTATAATTATCGAATTTAGTGAAGATGATTTCCAGCACATTGTTTCCGGACATGTAAACCGGACGGAAAACATTCGTAACCATCCGTCCGTAAGCGCTGTATGGGTCGATAAAGCCCAGAATCAGCGGGAATTTCACGAAAATGGTTGCCGCCGCAACAAGCATCGTCGCTCGCAAAATGTTTTTGGCTTTGCCGAATTTGTAGCGTTTCTTCTTTTTGGCAATTCGTTTTGATAACCACGCGATTATATCCTGATATACGCCCATCGGACATATCGAAGAACAATATACCCGTCCGAACAGCAGGGTCGAGACAATCAATATTATCAGTATTATAACAGACAAAGCCATGATTGCGGGTATAAACTGAATTTTGGCCAGCAAACCGGCTGTTTTTTCGGACATTAAACCCGCAAAATCAAGAAAATAGAATGTTATTAACGAAAATAACACTATTGATACGACTACTCTTAATTTTTTCATATTTTTTTTCATATTTTAGATTTAAGATTGGCTGACGCCAACTGAATCTAAATCTTGATTGGCTGGCGTCAGCCAAATCTAAAATCTAAAATCAAAAATCTAAAATCAAAAAATCCCTAAATCTTGATTCTTTTGATATTTAAACTGTCCAAATCCATTGTTCCGATTCCGAGTGTTTGGCCGTTAGCGAGATGCCCGACATTTTCGAGCGGCATTTTCCTGATTTGTCCGAAAAATTTTGCGGCGGCGGTATCGACGGCGACAATATCTTTCGAGACAAAAAGGCTCTTGGTATCAACTACATCGGCGGTCGAGCGTCCTTGCGGACCGTTCGACTTCATTGTGCGGTAAGCATCGACGATATTCAGAACCGGTTTTTTCTCCATTGTGCAGATGTCGGCTATACACTGCTGGAGGTCGGTGCTGTGGAATATGCGTCTGTCCCAAACAATTCCCATGTAGTTTTTCATGGAAATCGAGAGGTTTGCGCCTCCGTGATGTTTCAGTACCGGAACGTTAATCCATGCGTCGCAATTCAGTATGGCTTCGTGTATTTTGGCGGTTTTCAACTTTTTAGCGCCCGGAAGTTGTACTTCTTTGTAGTACGATTCTTCGTGAGCCGGCACCACTTTAGCGCCTTCCGCTTTTGCCGCTGCTTCGATACCGCTGTTCTTGTAGCACTTTATCCAGTCGTCGCAAGTATGGTCAAATACAGTCACTTCCTTTGCGCCAGCCTGAAAACATTGCCGCACGATTTCACCAATTAACTTGGGATTGGTATTGCCCGCAAGTTCCGGCGATTTGTCCCAGCCGATATTGGGTTTTACGACCACTTTCCAGCCTTTTTTGATAAACTTGGAAATACCGCCCAATTCGTTTATTGCCTGTTTAAACATTTCGTCAGGTTCGCCGCCCATAACAGCAACCATATCAGGCTGACTACCCTGTGATTGAGCCATTAAATCCATTCCGTCTTTCGATTTAAACGTGATAGCCGCACCTGCAAATGCTATCGTTCTTAAAAATTGTTTTCTATCCATGATAAACTAACTTTAATTTATTGATAATCATTTTTTAAAATCTTAAATTTATGCCACCGAATACCGTGATTTCCGGCATCGGGTATCCTGTGTTGATTTCGTATTTTTGCGACAGCAGATTTTCGCCTTTCACAAACAATTCCACCGGTTTACAGATACGATACGCTACTCTTGCATTCCAGAGTGTAAACGAATCTTTGACTGTATTGTTTGTCGCTACCGAAGTATAAAGGTTTCCAATATACTGAACGCCTGATGCAAATCTCCATTTCGATACGGAATAATCAAACCCCGCATACAGTTTATGTTCCGGAGCAGCCGTTGTTTTGTATTTCATGTCCAACCAACTGTAATTTGCCGATAATCTGAAATTTGGACTTATTCTGTACGAAGCCGCCAGTTCCAGACCGTAATTTTCAATCTCGCCCGTATTGATGTTCAACGGTCTGCCTTCCGACATTACCGTTTGTATGGCATTATCCCCCTTGATGTAGAAGATATTGAGGTCAAAACCAAGTTTATAATCTAAAAGTTTTTGAGAGAACGACAGTTCGTAGTTCATCAAGCGTTCCGGCTTGAGGTCGGGATTTTGCGGCGGAAACATGTACATCTCTCTGATAGTGGGATTTCGGAATCCTTTGCTCACTATGGCTTTAAACCCTGTTACATCGGATATGGGAAGACTAAGTCCCACCGACGGAATCCATTCTGTACCCGTGCGGCTATTGTTATCAACTCTGATTCCGGCATTTAGCAGCAGTTTGGCGAACAATCGCTGTTCGAGATTAAGGTATCCGGCGACGTCGTTAATTCCCTTTTCTGTAATTTCCGAATTTGGTCTGTTGTCAAAATATTGATTCCACGCGTGACCGCCAAAACGCTGCAAGTCGAATCCTGCGGTGATATTGTTTCCGGCAAAAAAGTTAAACGCCTGATACAGCGATATTCCAAACATATTATCGGTCGAACGGAAGTGATTATCACGGGGGACGCCGTTTGGGGAATACCCGTCGTCGATTTCGTGCAGTCCGAAGTTGTAGAAGAACTTCAACGCACCTGAGGTCTTATCGTACCTGTTTTCAATCGAAAACGAAGTTACTCCGCGAGTAACCTCTGCGTCGTTATCAATCACAGGGGCGCCGACTGCTCCGGGATTCGAAGCGTCGAAATT
>JAIRLF010000398.1 GCA_031259655.1 Prevotellaceae bacterium | reverse complement strand
AGAATGGGAGATAAACCATTGAGCATTTGTCGGGATGAAAGCATATTACACTTTTATCGTATGCGTGAAATGGCTATTTATGATTATATTAGCGGCATGAGTGCCGCTAAAGAAGAAGGCAGGGAAAAAGGCGATTTGGAACGCAGTATCATAAGTACTATAAATTTGAGACAAGCAGGATTTTCTGCCACAGAAATAGCTAAATTTATTGGTAAAACTACGGAAGAAATAAATAAAATTCTTGGGGAACAGGGATTGGCTTGACAGAACAAGAATTGACATCATTATTCTTCATTCCGGCGGTTGCCCGAAAAGTTCCGGCAATCGTCCAAACAATTTTTATTAAAAATGAATAGCGCATTAATAAGATATAAATTCGGCAAAAGCACATATACATACGACGATAGCGCTTATGCCCAGAAAGAAATCGCCGTCAAACTTGCAGCTTTGATATCCGCATTGTATCCCCGCATACCCCGTACAATCCTCGAAATCGGTTGCGGTACGGGCTTATTGACAAGGAATATCCTGCCGCTGTTCGACGGAGCCCACTATTACCTTAACGACGTCAACGAAAAAGTCGAAGCCTTGATATCCTCGCTGTTTACGGCGGACAATTTTACGTTCATCGGCGGAGATGCGCAGGCGGTCGATTTCCCTTGCGGAATAGACCTGCTCGTGTCGTCGTCGACGCTACAGTGGTTTGACGCGCTTTCCGCTTTCGCACAGAGAGCGCATAACAGTCTTTCGTCCGAAGGCTACATGTTTTTGTCTACATTCGGGAAAAACAATCTGAAAGAGATACGCAGGCTGACGGGAACAGGACTCGAGTATTCTTCGTCGGAACTTTTGAGAGAGATTTTTTCGTCCGGTTTCGAGGTTCTGCATCTGTACGAAGAAGAAATACCCGTCGCGTTCGATTCGTCGACCGAAATCCTTTCGCATTTTCGGCGCACCGGCGTCAATGCAAACTGTTCGGGAATTGTGCGGACACAATCGGGATTGAGGTCGTTTTGCAAAAGTTACGACAAAATGTTTTCGGACGGGACAAAAGTGATATTAACATACAATCCGATATATTTGGTTTTAAAGAAAAAACAATGGGAAAAGCGATATTTGTAACAGGAATAGATACCAACACAGGAAAGAGTTATGCAACGGGTTACATTGCAAACGAATATGCCGCTAAAGGCTACAGCGTCATTACGCAGAAATTTATCCAGACCGGCAACACCGGCATCTCGGAAGACATCGAGCTTCACCGCAAAATCATGGGAACAGGGCTTTTACCCGAAGACGTCGAGGGGCTTACATGTCCGGTCGTATTATCGTATCCCGCCTCGCCGCATCTTGCTGCACAGATAGATAATGTCCGCATCGACTTGAGCAAAATCGAAAACGCTACTTCTGCCCTGCAACAAAAATACGATGTGACGCTTATCGAAGGCGCCGGCGGGATAATGACGCCCATCACAATGGATTACACAACTCTCGACTATATCGGCGACCATCGGCTTCCTGTGATTGTGGTCACAACCCCGCGACTTGGCAGTATCAACCACACTTTGTTGACGCTCGAAATGTGCCGCTATGCCGGCATCGAAGTTATCGGAATGGTCTACAACAAATTCATTGTCGAAGACGATTCTATTTGCCGCGATACAAAACAGTATCTGCAAAACTATCTGAAGAAGCGCTTTTCGGATGTGCAAATGTACGAATGTGGATATATACCGGTATAAAATCGCCGTCGCCATTTCCTGTTACCAAATTACAAAAATCTTGTATTTCAACAGCATGAAGCGAGTGTCTGATTTTAAATTTGGTAATTACATTTAAATATCTACTTTTGCACGTTGTAAATTCGTATGAACGCATGGGCAAGATGAATCGTATATCATTGAAACAGTTGTTTAGAGAAATATTGTTTTTGAGCATTCCGACAATTTTTGTCGTTTATGTACTGGTCTACATCACCTCGACCCATTTTCCGCTGTTCACTCATCTTAAACATTTGTCGGAGACAGTGCAGTTCGCATGCGGTATATTATCGGGTCTCATATTCTATTCGTTCAGGTTCAGATTTTTGTCCTCGTTCGGGCTCTTAGCGTTGATATTTGCCATAATCAGTTTCGTGCTCGATAATTTTGCGTTCGGGGAATTTGATTCGTTTTTTTTGTCGGTAGATTTCCTGTTATTCATACCCTTATTCCTTTCGGGATGGATATGCGGATGGGGATTTTCGCGCTCCAAATATTTCCCCGCCATATTTTCGACAATACTGTTATCGGCAGGGGTCATCGTTACGGCAATATCGGGCGAGACACATATCGGTTACATTCTGAAAACCTTCGTGCCGGTGCTTGTATACGCATTCTATATCGTTTTCATGAACGAACTGTTGCGCAACACCGACGAGAACGAATTGCGTTCGTGGACAAAACCCTTCGTCGGTCTTTTGTTATACTCCTTTGCCATGGCGCTGGTACTGTCCGTCACGCTCGGCATTTTATGGCGCGAAGTCAAGACCATGGAAGTGAAATGGGTCGAAGAAGCAATCGAAGACGATAACAAAAACAGCCTCTACGAAATGCTTCCCGACAGTTCCATACGGATGAAAAAAACGATGCAAGTCAACGACAATCTGAACCGCAACATGGCGGGACAAAGCGAAGACATCACACTGTTCGTCGCATATATCGACAATTTTTTCCCCGACAGCGACATTCCGAATCCGCTGTATTTTGTTTCGGAATATCTGACCGCGTTCGACGATTATACCGAAACGTTCGAACCCGACACATTGATGCCCTACAACGACCTGTTTTCGCCCAATCCCATGGATATACCTCTGTATTTCACAGAAACAGACGCCTCGGTAATCGAAAACGGGATGTCGCAAACGCGCCGGAAAATCGTCGAAGCCGAAGTATACAAGGTACAAACTTCGCCGAGCGAATTTACCGCGCCTTCGACAGCCTTTTATTGTCAGCCCATTGCCGTCAAAAACGACATGTACACCCGGTACACATCCGCATATCGCGCCAAAATGTGGGTCAGCGAATTGAACAGCGCATATTTTGTGTACAACAATACGGAAGACGATTTGTCCGTCTCTAATTTTCAGGAACAACGGTTCTCGCTGTTACGGGCGGTGAAGAATTTCAACAAAGTCGATACCGCTTTCATCAATTATTATACACGATACCCCGCCAATCCTGCATACGATACGCTCAAACGCCTCGCTCAAAACATTATCGAAGAGGCGCAAGCCAAAACCCCGATAGATAAAATCCTTGCCGTAAGAAACTATTTCATGAAAACCGACGAGGCTGGGAACGCAATATACCGCTATTCGGATGTGGCGACAACCGTCCCGCCGGGAACACGAATACTCAATTTCCTTCTAAACGACCACATCGGCAATTGCACATACTACGCCGGAAGCGCGTTTCTGCTGTTGCGCGCCTGCGGAATACCCGCGCGAATCGCTACGGGATACGCTATTGTCGACCGCAGCAGCAATAACAAAGGCTGGTACTGGGTATACAACAAACAGGCGCACGCATGGGTACAAGTGTTTTTCCCCGAATACGGATGGCTCGATTTCGATACCACCTTCGGCGATTCCGAACAGTCGGAAGCTCCGGGTACCGACGGAACTCCGCCGCTCGACCCGCAAAAGGCATGGTTTGCCGCCACAGGAGAAGTCCTGCATGTCGATTCTATCCGGAAATTGATTCAATTTAATATGGACAAACTGGTCTATTTCGATGTAGAATATACCTTGAACGAACCGTATAAGGTAACCTTGGACGCCGCTTTGACATCCATATTAAAAGATTCGGCGAGAATCAAACTTGGCGCGCTCCAAAAAGGCGACAGAGGATTAGCCATATCGTTCACACACATGGACGACGTTATCGCGCCGAAAATCCCCTCGCTGAACGTCGTATTGAAAAAATTGCCCTCACCCGTCCAAATCGACGAGTTTAGAGTAGAACATAAAAAAGAAGAGCCGGAACCGAGCGACGAGGCTGTGGCAGATGTAGAAGATAAAAAGATTAGCATCCTGTGGATTGCGCTTGCGATTTTTGCGGCTATTATTCTCATTGTGTCGACAGTCGCTCTGTCTATTCCATACCTTATCTTTTCGGCATATTCCCGCAGGGCGAGACGTATGACAGACCCGAAAAAAGACGCATATTATCCATACCGGGCAACTGTATTTTTGATGTACCAGATGGGTTTCTTCAGAAAAGAACTGACGCCGCTCCAGTTTGCCGAACATGTGGTTGATAAAAATTTCGGAACAAGATTCCTGGCTTTTACCGCTACATATCTTAAAGTGAAATACGCAAATCAGGAACTGACAAACGAAGACAGTCAAAGATTATTGACTTTCTACGCGCCTTTCGAACACTCTGTTAAATTGCAAACAGGACGCAAAAAATGGTTGTTGAATTTCATGAATATATACAATACTTTGGAGTTTTTCACGAGACCGCAACGACCTTACTGATATTTTTTCGATAAAAGAATTGGAAATTAATAAAGAAATATATGAATACAAGAAGAATAGGAGTATTGACTTCGGGAGGTGATGCACCGGGAATGAATGCAGCTATCAGAGCTGTCACCCGCGCCGGAATAAACAATGGTTTCGAGGTGTTCGGCATTCGACGCGGATACAAAGGATTGATGGAAGGCGATATTTTTCAGCTTCGCTCCGAAGATGTGAGCGGAATTATACAGAGCGGCGGCACTTTCCTGCAAACGGCGCGTAGCGCTGAATTTCGCACTGTCGAAGGTCGCCAACTCGCTTACGAACAGCTGAAACGCTATGAGGTCGATTCGCTGGTGGTGATAGGAGGCGACGGCTCTTTTACGGGAGCAAACCTGCTGTCGAAAGAAACAAATCTGAACATTATCGGAATACCCGGAACAATTGATAACGATTTGTATGGAACAGATTATACGATTGGCTACGATACCGCGCTTAACACCGTCGTGCAGGCGGTGGATAAAATCCGCGACACCGCCAACTCGCACAACCGCGTGTTTTTTGTCGAAGTGATGGGGCGCGAAGCGGGGTTTATCGCCATGAACGGCTGTATCGCATGCGGCGCCGAAGTCGCAATGATTCCGGAAGAGAAAAATCAGTTGGACAAGGTTCGTAACTATCTCTCCACCCGGGGCGACAAGAAAAAATCCACAATCATACTCGTCGCCGAAGGTATAGACGAAGGCAATGCAACGGAAATATCGCAGAAAATGGAGGTGGAATTTCCTCAGTTCGAAATTCGCCTCTCGATTCTCGGACACATGCAGCGAGGCGGCTCTCCTACGGCAAAAGACCGTATTGTAGCAAGTTTCATGGGTATCGCCGCTGTCGAAGCGCTGCTGGACAATCAACGCAGCCTGATGGTCGGCTGGGTAAACGAACAGCCGGTATATGTCCCTCTCAACAAGGTCATAAAAATGCATAAGGGGATATCGCACGAATATGTTAAACAGGCGGAATCCATCAGTACGTTCATGCCGCCGGTGGAATAAAATAGCGAGGTTCAGGGATTGAAAAAATTAGACCTATATATAATAAGAAAATTTATCGGGACGTTCTTCCTGATACTCTCGCTTATAATCGTGATAATAATCATATTCGACATAAGTCAACATATCGATGATTTTATCAATAAACAGGCGCCGCTGAATAAAATCGTTTTCGATTTCTATTTGACGATGGTGCCGTTCTATGCAAACACCTTCAGCCCGCTGTTTGTATTTATTACGGTTATATTTTTTACGTCGAAAATGGCTTACAACACCGAAATCATTGCGATATTGTCGAGTGGCGTGAGTTTTTCGCGAATGCTGTATCCTTATTTTATCTCGGCGGCGATGATATTTTTGTTCAGTCTCGCCCTGAATCACATTATTATCCCGCCCGCAAACAAAATTCGGATAGAATTTGAATCGCAGTATATCAAAAACCCTTACCAGAAGAAAAGTATGAACCTGCATCTTCAGGTTCAGCCGAATGTGTATCTCTATCTGTCGAATTTTTACTCATCGTCGAACCGTGCAAGCCATTTCAGTCTGGAACGCTTCGAGGAAAACACCCTGAAATCGAAACTTATCGCCGATTACGCTATTTACGATAACAAAAAAAATGTGTGGCAACTGAACAATTATTTTATCCGCGAACTATCCGATTCGGCGGAAATTATCACGACAGGAACCAAATTGGATACAGCGGTCAATTTTTCCGCCGAAGAACTGAAACAAAGAGATAATGTGATAACTTCGATGAATTACTTTGAGTTGCAGGATAACATTAAGGAGCAAAAGATGCGGGGGCAAAATCCAAACAAATCGCAGCTCGAAAACTATAATCGAACCTCAATACCGTTTTCGGTATTTGTGCTTACTTTGATTGGAATTTCGCTTTCGTCACGCAAAATCAGAGGCGGTATAGGGATGCAGATTGGTATCGGGATTGCTTTAAGTTTCATATATATACTCTTCCTGCGTTTCAGCGAAGTGTTTATTCAGGTAGGCGTCGCAAGCCCCGTGTTGGCGGCATGGATTCCTAATATGATTTTTATCGTTGTGGCTGTCGTCCTTTATATCAGAGCCCCAAAGTAAGTTAAAAACTAAAAATTAAAAACTAAAAGTTGGAAATGGGACACAATCGGAACGAATTTAATGAATTTAATGATTTAATAATATAAATAATAATAAATAGAATAACAAATAACAAATGAAAAGAAAAATTATTTCTATTGCACTGATTGCAGGATTTGCAGTCGGCGCTTATTCGCAAAAAACGCCGGCGTATAAAGACGCCAAACTCCCTGTTGAACAACGGGTGGAAAATTTAATTAGTCTGATGACTGTCGAAGAAAAGGTCGAACAGCTGCAAAGCCAGTTGTTGTTTGCAAACGATTTCGACAAACGGAACTATAAAGTCGGTCACATGAGAAACAAGGCGCACTTTATTCACTCGAAAGGAATGGCAAGTACTGTTCAATGCGCTGAAATCATTAACGAAGACAGTCGCGACGCGCTCAAAGCAAGTCGTTTGGGAATCCCTGTTCTGCAGCATGGCGAAGCCTTGCATGTGGCGATATGGGGCAACGCTACCTGTTTCCCTCAAAGTATCAGCATGGCGGCGACTTTCGACGACGAACTTTACTATCGCGTAGCCGAAGCGATTGCTGAGGAAACCAAAGCTGTCGGCGTTCGTCAAGTGTATGCTCCCGTGGTCAATATCTCGCGCGACCCGCGCTGGGGACGTACCGAAGAAGGCTATGGCGAGGATGTCCTTCTCAATTCCCGGATGGGCGTAGCTTATACCAAAGCTCTGGAAACAGGCGGAGTAGTGGCAAGCCCGAAACATTACGTTGATAATTACGGCGACGGAGGTCACGATTCGTATGCCTCGAACATGTCGTGGCGAGTGTTGAGAGAGGTGTTTCTCGAACCTTTCCGCGCGTGTATCGAAGAAGGCGGAGCGCGTTCGATCATGGCATCGTACAATTCGGTTGACGGCGTACCGGCTTCCGCCAATCACCGTCTCCTGAACGATATTCTCCGCAACGAATGGAACTTCAAAGGATATGTCGTTTCCGACTATTGGGGCGTCAACGGCGTACACAACCCCCACAGGGTTGCCGGTTCGTATGCCGAAGCGCAGGCTTTGTGTCTCGAAGCCGGTCTCGACCTCGAACTGCCGGGCGGATATTCCGACCTTTTGTCGCTGGTGAAAAGCGGAAGAGTTTCCGAAGAAACTCTCGACAAGTCGCTGCGCCGAATCCTGACCGTTAAGTTTGAACTCGGACTGTTCGAAAACCCGTTCGTCGACCCGAAAGAAGCGGATAAAATTGTCCGCAGCAAAGAACACCGCGAACTGGCGCTCGAAGCCGCCCGTAAGGTGATGACCCTGTTGAAAAACGAGGGTAAAATCCTGCCTCTGTCCGACCGAAACATCAAGAAAATCGGAGTGTTCGGTCCCGCCGCCAATGTGATGAGCCTGGGCGACTATTCGGGTCCGAGCGGCAGTCTGAAAGGCGAACTCATCGAAGGCAACGTTACCCCTTACGAGGGTTTGAAACAGCGTTTGCAGGGAAAAGCCGAAGTCGTGCTGCATCCCGGCAATACCGATGTGGCAGGGTTGGCAAAAACATGTGATGTGGCGATATTTTTTGCCGCTATCCAGGAGGGCGAAGGCGAAGACCGCAGCATCCTGACCTTGCCGAAACGCAACATGAAAGCAGCCGAAAGCCTCGACCATGCCATGATTGTGGATACGGATAAAAAACCGTCGTTCGAACTCGACCAGGAAAAGATGCTCGACGAACTTGTTGCAAGCGGCGTCAAAACCATCGTGGTGCTGCAAAACGGCTCGGTGATAGATATTCGTAACTGGGCGGACAAGGTCGACGCTATCCTCGAAGCCTGGTATTCCGGCGAACAGGGCGGAAAAGCTATTGCCGAAGCGCTTTTCGGAGATATCAATCCGGGCGGACGGCTGCCCCTGACCTGGGCGCGTCATGCCGGGCAAATTCCAAACTATTACTACATCAAACCTTCGGGACGAAGTTACCGCTATCTCGACGACGACGGTAAACCGCTCTTCCCGTTCGGATTCGGATTGAGCTATACTTCGTTTGAATACTCCGACCTCGTGATTCCCGAAAAAGTCAACAAAGACGGCGATACAAAAGTGAGGGTGACGGTGAAAAATACCGGAACGGTGAAAGGCGACGAAGTCGTCCAACTGTACCTCCACGACGAACTGGCTTCTGTTGCCCGTCCGCTCAAAGAACTGAAAGCATTCAAACGCATCACGCTGAACCCGGGCGAAAGCCGTCAGGTCGAACTCTCGCTACCTTATCGCAGTTTCGGACTTTGGGACAAAGACCTGAAATTCGTGGTCGAACCCGGCGTGTTCAAAGTGATGATTGCTAAAGACGCCGAAAATACTGTGCTCGAAGGCTCTATTCTAATTGAAAATTGAGAATTTCCCCGAAAGGATGTCGAGGAAGTCGTCGAAAACGTCGTTGATGGGGTCGTCGATGGGGTCGTCGATGAGACGCAATATATTGCGTCTCTACACCGGACAATGCTGTGGTCGTTGAGGGCGTCGATTTGTAGAGACGCAATATATTGCGTCTCCACGCGTCCCCCCCCCACACACAACCTCGCGCGTCAATATACAAAAAAATCACACACCACACATCAATACCCGGAAACAAAGAACAGGAACACTCCATCGTTCTTTCGATTATTGGACGGCAGCGAATCGGAACCATATTCGGGAATACAGTTTCTTATTACAATTACAAAAGCCTGTTCACAGACTTTTTCGGAAAGAAAAAGTCTTCAATATATACCTGTTATTAAATAAATAAATATAAAGGTACGGACATTATTGTCTGTACTCGAACACTCATCACTTAGAAAAATATCTTTTCAGTCAGCGGCAGATTTGCGGTAGCTCAAAAAATTATTTTTCAATCTCCGGACGACAAGGCTTATTATAGGCTGTTGCTGTTTGGGTGAAATAGCGGGTACTAATTTTATGAGTTTCTCAAATAACAAATTCATTTCCATCTAATTCAATGCCATTTTCAAATGAATAACAATTTGAGTCAATCTTATAAAGAGAAAAATAGTTACATTCGCTTCCCTGTAACGGTTTTACTTGATTTTTCTTTAATCGTACTTGAAC
>JAIRLF010000397.1 GCA_031259655.1 Prevotellaceae bacterium | reverse complement strand
AGCAATCGAAATCGCCGGAAAAATATGCCCGCCTGTGCCTCCTCCACTTATGATAACTTTCATCTACTGCAAAAAATCGTTTTTAAAATGCAGGCGCAAAGGTAATACAAATATTTTATTTGAAGAACTAAGTCCCCCCCACAGGGTGCATTTGACTACGTCGATTTAAAAATTCAAATTGTCGCATCGTCATTGCGAACATGGGGGAGGAGTGAAATAATCCCCACCTTTTCGTCATTGCGAGGGCGCAGCCCGAAGCAATCCAGAGTTTGACAAGACACTATATCGAACTAAAGTTTCGAATTCGACGCCGGTCATTTTTAGTTTTTAGCTTTTAGTTTTTAGTTCTTAATTGTCGCCGGTCATTTTTAGTTTTTAGTTTTTAGTTTTTAGCTCTTAATTGGCACTTAATCAATCAGAATAATAAAATTTTTTGCCATATCATTTTTTTGAATTTACTTTGCACGAGCAAAATTAAATAAAATGAAAAGTCTGGTATCAATAAATGACCTTTCTAAATCGGAGATATTAGAAATTCTGGATATGGCGGCGTCGTTTGAAGCCAATCCTAACCGAAAACTTGCAGAAGACAAAGTCATTGCAAGTATTTTCTTCGAACCCTCAACACGTACCCGTTTGAGTTTCGAAACAGCAATCAATCGTTTGGGTGCAAGAGTTATAGGCTTTTCGGAAGTGACGAACACAAGCCTTTCAAAAGGAGAAACATTAAAAGATACTATCACGATGATTTCCAATTATACGGATATGATTGTGATGCGACATCCTTTGGAAGGGAGTGTCAGGTATGCAAGCGAAGTCTCCAAAGTGCCTGTAATCAATGCCGGCGACGGGTCGAATCAGCATCCTACTCAAACATTGCTTGACCTGTATTCGATACGAAAGACGCAAGGACGTCTGCACGATTTGCATATAACAATGGTGGGCGACCTGAAATATGGACGCACTGTCCATTCTTTATTAATGGCTATGTCGCATTTCAATCCTGTATTTCAGTTCATCGCGCCAACAGAACTTGCTTTGCCTGAGGAATACAAAAAATACTTGACCCGTCAAAACATCAGGTTCGAAGAACATCGCGATTTGGCTGAAAACATTATAGATACAGACATTGTGTATATGACAAGAGTGCAAAAAGAACGTTTTTCGGAGCCGGTGGAGTACGAAAAACTGAAAAACACATATATCCTGCGAAACTCCATGCTCGAAAGGACAAAACCCAATGTGAAGGTTTTACATCCTCTGCCGCGTGTAGGCGAAATATCAGAGGACGTGGACAATAACCCCAAAGCGTATTATTTCAATCAGGCAAAGAACGGAGTTTATGCCCGTATGGCGGCAATCTGCTATTTGTTAGGTATCAACAATATGTAGTTTTATGATTTTAGTTTATTTCCTTTGCGCTTTTGTTATTATCGGATTAATATACAGAGAAACGGAGCAAAAGAAGATATTTAATCTGGCGTTTGTTTTCCTTGTTGCACAAACATTGTTTCTGATATATACTGTTTTCAACAAAAATTCCACCGAAACAGGCATTTTCACATACGACAGTTTGGGTATCCTTTTTTTCGGGACATTAGTTTTAATCTCGTTTGCCGTATTTTATCACAGTAAAAAATATCTCGACAATGAAGACGCCAAGCAAATAAAGTTGTATAATATGGCTTTTGTGTCGTTATGCACTTCGATTTCGGGAGCTTATTTCTCGAACAATGTTACGGCGACATGGGTACTGATAGAAGCGACGACTTTGGGTTCGGCTTTATTGATATACCACCGTCGAACCGAAAGAGCGCTTGAAGCAGCATGGAAATACGTCTTTGTCTGTTCGATAGGCATTTTGATTGCCTATCTCGGAATACTGTTTTTAAGTATAGTATTAAAAAACCAGCATGGCAACATGTCGTTCGACAGTCTTGCGGAAGCAGTTCCGGCGGCTAATCCCATGTACCTGAAACTTGCATTTGTGTTGGTTTTGACAGGTTACAGTTGTAAGATGGAATATTTTCCTCTGTATCCGATTGGTATTGACGCGAATCATGTTACGCCGACGCCAATGAGCGCTTTTTTTTCGACGGCAATGGTGAATCTTGGTTTTGTTTCGATATTCAGGATATACAGGCTGTTGCTTGATTCTCCGGTATTTTTTTGGGCTCAGAACGTTATGCTGGTTGCGGGTTTTATCAGTCTGCTGGTTGCAGCAGTCTACATTGCACAGGTAGAGCATTGTAAAAGGCTTTTTGCATATTCGACCGTAGAAAATATGGGTATTGCTTTGTTGATACTTTCCACAGGCAAGACAGGTATGGCTTATGCTGTTTTTCATGTGCTTATGCATTCGCTGGTGAAATCTGCCGCTTTCTTGCAATTGTCGGTGATCGGGAAAATTTACGGCGGCTATAAGTTGGAAAATCTCGGAGGATATTGGCAAATATCGCCAAAAGGTTCGCTGGTGTTGATATTATGTTTGTTAGGATTGACGGCGATTCCTCCATCGGCTTTGTTCATATCGGAAATGTACGTTTTCGCAGCCTTGAGTAAAAATATCGCTGTACTGATTTTGTTAATATCCGTGATTTGTATTATACTGTACTTCCTTTGCTCTAAACTGCTTAAGATAGTATATGGCGAAAAACCCGAAAGCCCTGTTTCTTTCAAAGACGACAAGACTGCCCTGCGAATTCAATTTGTTTTACTCGCTATTTTCTTTTTCTTCGGTATGTATCAACCTCAATGGCTGATGAACCTCATCGAATTTTGAGCACGCAGATGACACGGATTCGTCGGATTTTCACAGATTTTTTGAAATCGTGAAAAACGAATCAACGCATTTTGAGCACGCAGATGACACAGATTTGACGGATTTTCACAGATTTTTTTGAAATCGTGAAAAGAATCGGTGCATCGTGAATCAGACAATCATATTTCACTTTTAATCACCTCTGCCGGGTTTTCGTTGCCTGCCTTATACGTTTGCCAGAGCAGCGTACACAGCGAGACGGCAAGAGTAACGACCAATGCCACCGCAAACAGCCACCACGAAATCGAGGCTTTGTTAGCAAAATTCTCCAGATACTTGTGGATGGCAAACAGCGCCACCGGAGTCGAAGCCGCAAAAGCGAGACCCAGCAACGCGAAATATTTCTTCGTCAGCAACCCGACGATGTCGATTATCCGGGCGCCGTTAATCTTGCGTATTGCGATTTCCTTACGGCGACGGCGGATGTCGAACAGCGAGACGCCGAACAGTCCCAGCATACTTATCAGAATAGCGATACCCGTAAAGACGGTGCATATCATCGCCACCTTTTTGTCCTCCTTATACATCGCCGCTATTTCGTCTTCGATAAATGAATACGAAAACTCGCCGCCGACAAATTCGTCGTGGAGGTTTTTCATGAGCTCGATAACCTCCTGTCGTCGTCCGGGGGCGAACGAGGCGATTACAGGAAAGGATTCGTGCGCTGAGTTGAAATGAAAGACGGTCGGCGTCGTTTGTTTCGACAAATGTTCGGCGTCGAAATCCTTCACCACGCCGACGATACGATAAGGCGGATTTGTTCCCGCTTCGTCGGGATTAGT
>JAIRLF010000373.1 GCA_031259655.1 Prevotellaceae bacterium | reverse complement strand
ATTTGTAGGGGCGAAAATTTTAACCGCAAAGAACGCAACGATATACGCAAAGAACGCAAGGTCAATGGCGTCGATTTGTAGAGACGCAATATTTTGCGTCTCCACGTAGATTATGGCGTTGTTGTGTGCGTCGTCGAAAATGTCGTCGATAATGTCGTTGATGAGACGTCGAGGAGACGTCGAGGAGACGCAATATATTGCGTCTCTACACTGGACAATGCTGTGGTCGTCGATGGCGTCGATTTGTAGAGACGCAATATTTTGCGTCTCCACGTAGAGTCTCCACGTAGAATCTCCACGTAGATTATAATATATGGAAGGTGGAAATTTTTGTTTTGTTGCGATTTCTTAGTTCTTAACTTTTATGGCTGGCGTCAGCCACTTTTAGTTCTTAACTTTTAGTTTTTAACTCTAAAAAGGCTGGCGTCAGCCACTTTTAGTTTTTAACTTTTAGTTTTTAACTCTAAAAATCCGGCGATAGCGTCGAAATCGTCCGGGTGGAACCATTTTATTTCGGGGTATCGCGCGAACCACGAAATCTGGCGTTTGGCATATCTGCGAGTATTTCGTTTGATAAGTTCGACAGATTCGTCGAGGCTTGTTTTTCCATCGAAACAGTCGAATAATTCTCTGTAACCTACTGTTTTCAGTGCGTTGAGTTCTTTGAAACGGTACAGGGTTCGAGCTTCGTATTCCAATCCGGCATCCATCATCTTGTCTACACGTGCGTTAATACGGTCGTACAACAAATTGCGGTCAATAGTCAAGCCAATTTTGATAATCTTGAAGGAACGCGATTTGGCGAAATTTTTCCGTAACGACGAATACGGTTTTCCCGAACTGATGCATGCTTCCAAAGCCCTCATCACTCTGTGCGGGTTGTGGATATCGATTATATTGTAAATATCGGGGTCTAAATGCATTAATTCGAAACGCAGACTTTCGAGTCCTTCCGTTTTGTAGCGTTCGACAATGCTTTTTCGCAGTTCCGCATCGGCGCCGGGGATATCGTCGATGCCTTTGCATACGGCGTCGATATACAATCCCGAGCCTCCGACAAGCCATACAAAGTCGTTTGTTTCCGACAGCCGGTCGATAGTTTCCATAGCTTCGATTTCGTATTTTCCGGCGGTATAATCGTCGAAAATCGAGTGCGATTTCACGAAATGATGTTTCACTTCGGCGAGTTGCGCCGGCGAAGGCGGCGCCGTTCCGATATCCAATTCCTTATATATTTGCCGCGAATCTGCCGAAATAATCTCTGTTCCGAAATATTTTGCCAGATTTATACTTAAATCCGTTTTGCCGATTCCCGTGGCTCCAAGCAAGACTAAAAGTGTCATATTGTGTTTTTTAATTGCGATTTATGACTTGCAATAATTCTAAAAATCATTCATGTTTCGAGTGCAAAAGTACGAATTTCGGGAATAATTCCGGATTTTGCGCGGGAGACAGTCGCACACGCACACCTCAAAGCGTGTCAAAGCGCCTCAAATCAGTCACACAGTCGCGTGTTCATCTGTTTACACACAGAATCAATCACAAATTATATTATACGGACAGATATGTAAATGTTTTTTTAGAGAAAAATGTTGAAAAATGTCATTGGTATTATTTTTTGTATTATCTTTACACAGATTTTTATTAGGGGTTTTAACGGGATTTCGGCTCTGTATAAGAATCAAAAACAGGTAAATGAGTTTTTAGAAGTCCCCTTAAAAAAATATGAAAAAGATTATAGTTATAGGAATGGTAATGGTAATGATAAGTTTGTGTCTTTTAGTCGCATGTAATACTAAAAATAACGCAAATAAAAGTCATATAGAAGTTGTTCCTTCTTCGATTGTAATAGATATTGATAAAATTGAAAAGAAAGATACAATCTATGCATCTTCGATTTTTAGAAAAGTAAATACAATTATTTTGGAAGATAGCGACAACGCAATTATAGGCGTTATTAACGGAATGCAAATATTTGATAATTTCATTTTTGTATTGGATTCATGGAAAGCTAAAAGATTATTTGTTTTTAACAGGGAAGGTAAATATATTCGGCAAATAGGAAATTCAGGACATGGTCCGGGAGAATATATAAGTATAAGCGACTTTTGTATTGACCCTAATAATCGAAAGATATATGTATTGGACGATTGGAAACATACGATTCTTAGTTACAGTGTAGATGATGGAAAATATATTGGTTCAATAAAATTACCGAATGATATTTCGACACACTATATTGCCTGCAGCAACAATAACAAGTTATATGTAAACATTTGTCCATACAAACTTTCGCAAGGTGATGATTTACTTATGGAAGTTGACTCTGAAACATCAAAATCCAAAACATATATAAGTGCAGAGCAATATAATTTGGGATGGAACAGGCACGCGTTTTCTGACTTTAATTTTTTTGCATCTAAAAATTATCCCCTCAAATATGTAGAATTATATATGCAGACCGTTTTTGCAATTACAAATGACAGTATTTATCCTTATATCACTGTGAAAAGCGATGATTGGGTAAAAAAGACCGATATCATTACAGAAGAAGAGTTTAACGCAAGTGAAGGAATGTTTCAAGACGAAATTACATATACAAGAAATAGAGTAGAGCGAATACATAGTTATATGGAATGGGACGACTATGTTTATTTTGAATATTATCAAAAAATGAATACTTGTCCTGTTATTTATAATAAAAAAACACAAGAGGCCATACATTATGGTTATTTTAAGAATGATCTGGTATATAACAAAAATGCTGCAGACACTAAATTTTTTTACACAACCTCGAAGGCTGCTTATGATTATTTGGATTTTGACAGATTAGAATATATTATTGATAAAATTGTTTTTGCTCCGGATTTGGATAAAAAAGATGAGATAATGAAATTAGATAAAGAACGTTTTGTGATTTTTGAATATGAATTTAAATAGATAAAATCTAAAAAGATGAGAAAATATATTATTTTAATTTGGGCGTTCTTATTTATTGATTGTGTAAACCGGCAAAACGAAAATTCACGATACACCGAAGAACAGATAGCTTCGTTACGTCTTGATTCTACATCCATATTAAAAACAGAAACCGATAGCGTAATAACGATTAATCTGAACCCGTTTTTAAAAAAACAGGATTTTGATTTTGGTTCTTTGGTAAAAGAAATCAAACTTGTTCCGCTTGAAACCACAGATGAAAGTTTAGTAGCGCCTGTTTATAAAGTACTTGTTACAGATTCTCATATTTATATTTACGACAAATTCAAAGGAGGAGGATTAATTATTTTTAACAGCGAAGGGAAATTTATTCGTAGAATTTCTAACGGACGAGGTCCCGGCGAACTTTCCAGATTATATGATATTGCATACGATTGGGAAAATAATGAATTAGTCGCTTATCAACATTCTTTTTTATTGTTTTTTACCCCATCCGGGGAATTTATTCGATATATGAGATTACCCTTTGGTTTCTATAATTTTACAGTTATTCCCGATGGATATGTTTTCAAAGCAATAGACGGACAGGGAAATGAACATTTAGATAAATTAGAATATTTTACATTATTTATAACCGACAAGAATTTCAAATTGAAATCCGCCGCTTTGCCGCTTTTTCCAATGGGTAGTGTTTTAGGAGGGTATAACTATTTATATAATAATAACAGTACAATCCATGTAACCCAAAAATATCAGGATACCATTTATCGGTATGTTGATTCGACAAATAAATTGAAAGCAAAGTACATTCTGAATTATAATAAGAAAAAACTTCCCGAACGCTATCTGAAAAGCGCTACATGGGATGACTTTGAAAATGTGATAACTCAAAACGATTATTACTTTTATATCGGAGAATATTTCGAAACAGAATCTCATGATATTTTTTCTCTGAGTAACTGGCATACAGGAAAACTCACTGTTTACAGAGATAAAAAATCCAATAATCTGACAGGAGGAACAAATTTAGTATTCAATCCAAATGAGATACCGCCATTACCTCCCAATACAGCGTCGGGAGACTATTTTATTTCTGTTCATTATCCGGATCCAATTGATTCCCTTTTAGTCAACAGTTCGATTATTTCGGATGACGACAAAAGGAAAATAAAAAATATAAAGGAAGACGATAATCCTGTTTTAGTGTTTTTTAAGTTGAAAGATTTTTAATTCATCAAATAGAGATGAGTAAAGCAACAACCGTCCATTGAACGGCGATGCTCGAATTTGTCGTCAATCTTTTTGCCGTTTTCATTGACGCGCAAAGAAACGATATGGATATGTTTTCGTTCAATATAGCCCGCGCAATCGCCGGACGCGACAAATGCCGCCCTTGCAATGACGAAAAGACGGGTTTACAAAAGTTTATTTATGAAAAACCCCGAAAATCTCACCCTCATACGTAAATTTTTTCACTCACTGTATTAGTGAATTACGCATCTTTTATAAAAAAAAATACGAAAAAGTGAACATCGTATAAAAAAATAGTTTATATTTGCAACCAAATTGACATGAAATATATGCAGACATAATTAAACATGATGTAAGATGTTTTCAACAAAAATAAATAGTATGAGGAACAAGTTCAACACTTCGATTATCGAAGGAAGAAATGTTTTTGATATTATCTACCTGTTTTTTATGAATGAACATTTGCATATGTCAGAAATTATTTTACACACACACACACACAC
>JAIRLF010000325.1 GCA_031259655.1 Prevotellaceae bacterium | reverse complement strand
CCAGAAATTTAATTCTGTCTTTTGCTTCTTTCGTATGTTTGCCTTCGGGATATTGCAGTATATAATCGGCGAGTCCCGCTTCGTTATAACCGTAACGCTCCCATGCCGCGTCGTCTTCCCTGTCGTGCGCCGTCTGTAACTTTTGAATTACTTTACGTTTGGATGCGTCAAGGTTGCCGCTGTTTTTCAACTCGTCGAGGCTTACTATACCCTGACTGATATACTCAAAAAGTTGTTCTGCCGATAAATTCTCGGTGTTTTTTAATATTTGCGTTTTGTCTGTCGCACTGTTATTTTCCTGATTGCTTACAGTCAGCAAGGCTTGAATCGCTTTTCGTTTGGGCGCATCCAAATTGCCGGTACTTTTCAACTCGTCGAGGGTAACTATGCCTTGACAGATATATTCAACAAGTTGTTCTGCCTGTATATTTTCAATATCGTTTAAAACCTGTATTTTATTCATCTTTATTGTATAGACTGTTTATTATAATTCATTATCGCTGACTGCTCCTGTTGAAAACAATGTTCCAAATCCCGGAAATTTCGAGTGTCGTTTTGTAACAAACCACGACAGTAACATAAGCGCATACGACAGCATAGCCAGTCCGATAGAAATATGTGTTGGGTTGCCAAGTGTTGTAAAATATTGTTTGACGTCGTCAAACGACAGGGCGTAACTAAAATCTTTAGTTTGTTCGCCTTTTGCTCTTACGGCAGACAGTTTGATTAATTGTTTCAACCATTCTTTTGAGTTTTGTTCAACATCATTCACTACGCCCACTATGCCTATGGGTTTCCATTTTTTGACTGTATTCCATGATTTTACCAGCCAGATAGAATCCACTCGCTTCATTTCGGTGAAGTTGGACGGGAACAAATCGGCGTGAATAGAGAACATCTTGTTTTCGATTTGCGTTTTATCCGCAACTGTGTTGTTCTCAAAACCATACATTGCATAGTTGCTTGGATTGACCTGTTTTGCGGCGACCGCGCTTTGCAATCTGTTTTTGTAAAGTTCTTCTCTGGTCCTGGCATATTTTTCATATTCGGCAAACATATTTTTGGCTTGATTAATGCTTACTTCAAGTTTGGCTTGTATTCCTATTTTTTTGCCGGAAACTGAAAAATAGTGCGGAAACGGCGAAATGGCAAAGAGGCACGCAAATCCGGCAAACAAAACCAGCATAATCATTTCACAAACGAAACAGGTTTTGAAACGCCGGCTTGTCCGTTTCAGCAACTTGGCTCCAAACGCCAGTCCGCCTAACAATACGGCAATAATAATTGACATAATAACACTTTGTTGAGTGTCGCCCAAAGTAAAGAAATTGGCGCTTAAAAAGCAGACATAGCCAAAGGCAAGAGCTGCTAATACCGTAAGCACATCGGCTAATGAAAATTTTGACTGATACATATTAATTCTTAATTCTTATTATTTTTTTTTCATAATCTGCAATATAAGGCGCGAAAACTGTGCAGCGTTCGTTCGTCGATGAACGAATGAGCGCTGCAATGTGTAGCATTCGTTCGTCGATGAACGAATGAGCGCTGCAATGTGCAGCGTTCGTTCGAGTATTACTTGAATGAGCGCTGCAATGTGCAGCATTCGTTCGAGTATTACTTGAATGAGCGCTGCAATGTGCAGCGGGTAATCCTTTTAGAAATGTGAAATAAATAAAATATAACCATTTCAAGCAAAGTTGAAGCAAACAGACGCTATTATTTTGCATGTTTGCATCCCATAGGGATGCATCGCTCGGTAGCAAAGCAATAACATCCACATTGTGCATCCCGTAGGGATGCATCCAAAGATTAATCAAACAGGGATGCATCCCTACGGAATGCAATGAAAGGGTCGATTGTTGTTCTACCGAGCGATGCATCCCTACGGGATGCAAATGTCTTTCTATTATATAAACAAAAGTATCGTATATCATAATTCTTATTAATCTGTTATATTTTATTTATTTGGCTACGCCGATTTAAAAATTCGCTTCCTTTTATCTCCTGTTTACTTTTCATTCGCAATAATTTATCTACTGTTTCCAATTTGTCTTAATTCTTCGTTTATTCGCTCCAATTCCCGTTGTAATCGTTTGCGTTCCTGTTCCAGATGCGACCTCCGGTTTAAAGGATTATTGGGATTCGGAGAGTTCGGATTTTGTATACTATTCCCGTTGTTCAGAGTGAAACTGCAAATGCGGATTGCGTTGTCTTCTTTTCTTATGGAGCCGCTATAATCTTCGGTTTTATCCCCGTATTTCACCTTAATGGCGTAAGGCGTTTCGTTTATTGCCGATTCATGCCTTCTAAAATATGTAAGGTGCACCTCATAAGTTCCACTGGGAGCGCTGCCGGTTGCCCAATAAATATTTTCGACAGGCGTTTTACTGTCGGGATATTCCACATTCATATCTATTTCGAGAAATCCTCCGCTCGGAACTCTTTTATTTTTATACCATACAGCCGCGCCATACGGGTCGATACAGCGCAAATCCAAATCGTTGTAATTGTTCCATTCCAGCAATATTTGCACATCGCCGGTTGAAGGTATTGGTCGGCAATCGACAGTTTTTCCCGACTTGACGATTTCGAGCGCTTTGTCCAACTGTATCAGGTTTCCGATATTGTCCTGCATCGGTAATCCGGTTGTTTGCAGGATACAGATGATTTGCTTGCTTGTGATGGAGTCGTTCACGCTTTTCATCAGGGCGATAGCGCCTGTAACAATCGGCGCCGCCATGCTTGTGCCGCTCATTGTTTGGTAACCGTTCTTGCCGACAGAACTGTAAATGTCAACGCCGGGCGCCGAAACGGTCGAATATGACCCGTAGTTGCTGAAATCGGCTTTGCCGTAATTCCGGTTGTTTTTGTCCACAGCCGAAACGGTAACAAACAGTTCGGGACGCTGCAACGCGTCGATACCTGCCAGAACATTGTCGTTTCCCGCTGCTACGACTACGACGGAATTGTGACGGGCGGCGATTCGCATAATTTCGCGCCATAAGCGTTCTTCTTCCTTAAAATGATTATGTATCAAATCTTCCTGCATGTTTTCGGGGAAATGGGAAAGTCCTGTAAACTGACCGCCCAGCGAAACGTTTATCACATTGGCGCCCTGATACAGAGCGTAGAGAATGCCGTCGAGTATAGATGTTGTCGTCATCAAACCCCGTGCGTCGGCGACCTGAACAGGCATAAATGCGCATCCGGGAGCGACGCCGCAAATACCCTTTCCGTTGTCGGCGACGGCTAATGCAGTTCCCGCTACATGTGTTCCGTGGTCAATCTTTTGCGGAAAGACTTCGTTCGAATGCGTCCACACATTGTAAGGCATCACCACTTTGCTGCTCAGTTCGGGATGCGAAAGATTGAATCCGTTATCGACGATTGCGACGGTAAGTTTCGGCGAGCCGCGAGTGATTTCCCATGCCTGCGGCGCTTTTATTGCGTGAAGATACCAGGATTTGTCGCTGTCGGCAAATGCAGGGTCGTCGGGAGTGTAATTTCCTTCAAACAGCGCTTCGTCGAAAACAAAAAGTTCGTACTCGGGTGCAAACTTGCTCGGGATTTCCTGTTTCAACCGTTCACGTTCCTCTTTCGGGATTTTGATTTGCATACGTTTTATTATGTCGTCGTAATAAATCACTTTATATTTGTCGTCGGGATATTTCGCTTTGAAGTCCTTTGCTAAATTCAGTATGGATTTATCTTCGTTTTCCATAAGAATATTCAAACGATTGCCGATGATTGTCGGATTTCCGGGTATGATTTCCGTATCGTCTTCTATTGGCGGCAACACGCCCTGTTGAGGCGGCAATACAGCGCCGTAATCCGGCAGCGTCGGAACGGGCGTATAAGGATTGCCAGGGTCGTAAATGCCGCCATCGTCTCCCACGTTCGGGTCATCGTATATCCATGGCTTGTCATCTATCGGCTCCGGGATAGAAGCAAAATCGCGCCTGCCGCTACAATTGCGGAACAGCCAACAAAACAGTAATAACAACAGCAGTAATAACAACAACCATAGCAGCAACCATAGCAGCCTTTTCCAATTAAACCATGACCAAAAACGCTTTTTTGGCAGAATCGGCGTAACCGGCGGAACGGGCGGTTGCGGCGGAACGGCTAAGGTTTCGACCGGCGTTTCGACCGGCATTTCGGTTGTCGTTTCGACCGGCGTTTCAGCCGGCGCTACTTGTTTTACCGGTACAATCAGGTTTTTCATTACAATGCCTGTCGTATCTCTTATTTCGTTACGTAACTGCATGCCCCATACGCCCAAAACAACCATATCGTCGTAGCAGTAAATAAACCGCTCGTCTATAAATTTCGTTGCGCCGGCAAGAAAGTCGGCTTCCATACCCTTGCCCGATTGTCTGAGAGCATTTATTTTATTCCCGTAATACGTAAGCGTTTCGTCTTTGATACGCTCATACTTTTCTAATTCTTCGCCCTGCAATTCGGATAAGAGTTGTGGCGTTTCATGATATGTCTTTCCATACCATATAATTGAACTGTCGTTTTTTACTGCCGGTTGAGCCAAAAAACACTTATATTTATCATCAATATTGTTGTTTACAATATTTTCAAACGAGGGATAGCGCTCAAACAATGTCTTTCCTCCAATACCCTGCAGCGATTTGAAATATTTCAAGTAATCATCGGTTCTGCACAATTCGCTTTTTCCTGTTATTATTGCCATAATGTTATCAATATTTAAAATTTAAGATTTTACATTCTCTTATAATGTCTCCCAATTTTTCATTTGCCTGCACATTATAGTTTGGAATATCGCAAACAGAGACAAAGCCGACCTTCAGCCTGTCGCGCCACAACCTGTAATTGTGATAACTCGGCAAACTTTTGACAGCGTCGGGATTGCGTCCGATTAATTGAGGCAAATCATCAATCTTTATAAATAAGTCTGTGACATTTTCGTCTGCGAAAAGTTCTTCGTGGTCTAAAACCAGCCCTAAATTATTTTTCTCGTTTGCCTGTTTCAAATCGTTGAAATCCGATTCGGTCAGATATTCCAGACCTGTATTGTTGATACACTTGTTCAAGATTTCGGCGC
>JAIRLF010000239.1 GCA_031259655.1 Prevotellaceae bacterium | reverse complement strand
ACTCGGCAAGCGGACGTAAAGCTAAACCCGCAGGAGTACACGGCTTCGAATTTGCTTGGGGGATTTTTGAAACGCCTCCCGAAGATTGGGGAGAGCTCACGCGTTCATCGTTTTCTACTAAAACTCCGTTACGCATCACTTTCAGCGGTCACGACCGTGGTAAAACTCTCTTTTTCGCTACGCGATGGGAGAACAAAAGAGGTGTGAAAGGTCCATGGACCGATATTGACAGTACGATGATTCCATAATTAGAATGTGAAAAGTTTAAAAAAACCTTTTTTTTCATTCTGTTGTCTCTAACGGTGAGATATTAGTTAAACGATGATTGGCAGAGGGCAGACGATTAAGTCTGCCCTTTTTTGGTATTATTATGAAAACTGTCCGGTTCTGTCTGTTCTTCGACCCGTTTCACCGGTGGAAATCCGGAGCGTCGGCGTGCACTAAGTTTGCTGTTTGCATCAATCTTTGCCGCACGGCTTCGAAAGTGATAATCGCCGCAGAGACGGAGACGTTCAGCGAATCCACCTTTCCGTTCATCGGGATTTTGATGCGTCTGTCGGCATTGTTGAGCCAGAAGTCGCTTAATCCGGCAGATTCCGCGCCCATCACTATTGCCGAACTTGCGGTATAATCCTCGTTGCAGTACCATTGCGAGGCTTCGAGTTCGGCGGCGTAGACGGTTACGCTGTTTGTTTTCAGCCATTCGAAAGCGGTTTCGGAAGAGCAAGTAACGGTTTTGACGGAGAAAACACAGCCAAGGCTCGAACGGATAACGTTCGGGTTATAGATATCGCATTTGGGGTCGCACACGATGAGTGCGTCGACATTTGCGGCGTCGGCAGTCCGGAGTATTGCGCCCAGATTGCCGGGTTTTTCGACCGATTCGATTACGATTATAAACGGATTGTCCGAGACTGTGAGTGCATTCAACGAATTGGATTTCATCTTCATCAGCGCCAGACAGCCGTCGGAATTTTCTCTGTAAGCTATTTTATCAAACACTTTTCGATTCACATTGTAAATATGATTTGCGGCGAAATCGGGAGCGTCGGCGAAATCGGGACAAACAAACAGCGAATCAATCTCGTATCCCTCCGCAACAGCCATATTGATTTCCCGTCTGCCTTCGACCGGAAACAGCATCTGTTTATTGCGTTCCCTCGACTTTTCTCCGAGAAGAACGATGTTTTTTATCTTTGCATTCTGCAGCGAAGTGATTGTTTCTCTTTGCATTTTACCTTTATTTTCGAATAATCAATCGTGACAAATATACTGTTTTTGTCCGAATAAAGATAAAATTTGTATATTTGCGCAATTATTTATTAAAAGAAATCATAATGATATGAGAACAAAAATATTTCTTGTCGTTTTGTGTCTGTTTGTATGCAAAAATTCATATTCGCAAAACAAATTGAATATCACAAAAGTGAAAGCGACGTCTCCTGTCGCGGTACACAATCCTTTGATGGTTGACAGCATTAATCTTAAAGGCGAAAAGTTCGAGCCGAAACACTTACTCGAAACAGCATTCCTTGTAAAGAACGCGGAATTTAAAGAAACTCAGGAAGCCGATTCGTCCGGCGTCATCTTCTTTCAAAAAGCGAAGGAAGGCTGCGAATTACGTCTGTTTTCGTTTAATGTAAACGTAAATAAACACGCCAAACTGAAGGTGAGCGTCGTTTCGCCCGGCATGCTCGAACTGTATGTCGGAAACAAGAAGGAATCGACGAAAACAAGCGTCGAAGACAGTATTCAACATGCGAAAAAAGCCGAAAAAGAGATAACTGTCAACCCCGGAACAGTGGAGTTTGCCGTGAAATATCTTAGCCGTGAGGAATCGAAAATCCCGCAGGAATCGCTCAAAATCACGGTAGAATCGTCGGACAGCATGGTGATTTTGTCCGAATATGGAGACCGCCGGCTGATACGCATCAACGATATCATCGAAGGCGTCAGGGTCAGCGCCGGCAATATCTCTCCCGACGGACGATACACAATATTGCGGTACTCCGGTGTGGTCGAAGGAGGAACGACGGGCAATTATTCCGAACTGTATGACATTCGGACGGGACGCCGGTCAAATATCGACAGGCAAGTCTCCTGGATGCCTGTGTCGAACAAACTGTATTACGTCGCCCAAAGAGGCGAAAAGAATACGCTGATAAGCATCGACCCCGAAACTCTTGCCGAAACCCTCGTCGCAGACAATATCCCGAAAGGTAATTTCCGCTTTCTGCACAACGAACAGCAGCTTCTGTACACCGAAAAAGAATCGTTCGAAGAGCGTAAGGGCGATTTGCTGATTCTCGAATCGCCCTCCGACCGTCAGGAAGGCTATTTCGACAAATATTTCGTCTATCTCTACAATCTCGCTACCGGAGTGAAACAGCGACTGACTTACGGAAAACATTCGACGCCGGTGCACGACATCAGCCGCGATTCGCGCTATCTGCTGTTTTCGACCGTAGAAGAAAATATTACGGAACGACCGTTCCGCAAATCCTCTCTGTTCCTTTTCGATTTGCTCGCGTTGAAAATCGTCGATACTCTATGGAAAGACGAGAAATACGCAAGTTCGGCAAGTTTTTCGCCCGACGGGAAGAAGATTCTTATCCACGGCGCGCCCGAAGCTTTCGGCGGCGCAGGTCTGAACGTGCCTCAGGGTATAATCGCCAATAGTTACGACACACAGATATTCGTTATGGACCTCGCAACAAAGAAAATCGAAGCTGTCGCCAAAAATTTCGCTCCTTCGGTGAATCGGGCATACTGGCATTCCAACGACGAAATATACCTGTCGGTGGTCGAAGCCGATTACGAAAATGTCTACAAATACAGTCTCGCGAAAAAATCGTTTACCAAAATGAATTTGGCGGAGGATGTGATACGCTCGTTCACCGTCGCAAAGAACGGGACGACGGCTGTATATACAGGACTGAGTTCGTCAAATTCGACGCGTGCATACGCCTACGACTTGAAAACGGCTAAATCGACCCTTATCGACGACCCGTCGAAAGAACGGCTTGCAAATGTTACGCTCGGACAAGTCCATGACTGGGATTTCACTTCCTCCGACGGCACTGTGATAAAAGGACGATATTATCTCCCTCCGAATTTCGACGCTTCGACAAAATATCCGGTGGTGGTGTATTACTACGGCGGGACAACTCCTACGGCGCGAACCTTAGACCATCCGTACCCGATGCATGTTTATGCCTCGATGGGTTATGTGGTCTACGTGCTCCAGCCGAGCGGGACAATCGGCTTCGGTCAGGAGTTTTCAGCCCGTCATGTCAATGCCTGGGGAAAACGTACGGCTGACGATATTATCGAAGGCGTCAGGAAGTTTGCCGCCGAGCATCCGTTTGTCAACGAAAAGAGAATCGGCTGTATCGGCGCATCCTACGGCGGTTTCATGACTATGTACCTCCAAACGGTTACCGATATTTTCGCCGCGGCGGTCTCTCATGCCGGCATAAGCGCGCTGTCGAGTTACTGGGGCGAGGGATACTGGGGCTACGCGTACAGCGCTGCCGCAAGCGCCGACAGCTATCCGTGGAACAACAGGGCGCTGTATGTGGAACAAAGTCCGCTTTTCAACGCCGACAAGATAAAAACTCCGCTGTTGCTGCTTCATGGTCTCGAAGATACGAATGTGCCTGTGGGCGAAAGTTTCCAGATGTATACGGCGCTGAAAATCCTCGGCACTCCGGTCGAGTTTATCCGCGTTAAAGGCGAAAATCACGGTATCGCAAAATATAACCGCCGTTTGGAATGGAACTATTCGATATATGCCTGGTTCGCAAAATGGCTGAAAGACGATTCGTCGTGGTGGGATAGCATGTATCCCGAAAAATGATTCCGGCGTTCGATTAATTTTGATTTTTTAATGATGAATAAAATGATGGTTACTCCCCGAAAATTACCGATAGGAATACAGGATTTCGAAGATTTGCGTACGAACGGTTACGTATATGTCGACAAAACAGAGTATGTCTACCGTCTGGCGACAACCGGAAAGCCTTATTTTCTCGGACGTCCGCGTCGTTTCGGAAAAAGTCTGCTGCTTTCTACGCTCAAGGCTTATTTTCTCGGCAAAAAAGAACTTTTTGATGGGCTGGCAATCGCCGAACTGGAAAAAGACTGGATAGAATACCCTGTCTTTCACTTCGACATGAATGTTGAAAGTTACACGGGTCTTGCATCGCTCGATTCGGCGCTGGACATCAATTTGAGAATGCTGGAATCGCAGTGGGGAAAAGAGCCTGCGGAACAAACTCCGTCCGCCCGTTTTATCGGGCTTATACGCCGCGCTTACGAAAAAACCGGTCGTAAAGTGGCAGTGTTGATAGACGAATACGACAAACCCTTGCTCAATACAATGGACGACGCTACCGTCAACGACAAAATACGCAACACATTGAAAGGTTTTTACGGTATCTTGAAAAGCGCCGACGCTAATCTTCGTTTTGTGTTTCT
>JAIRLF010000198.1 GCA_031259655.1 Prevotellaceae bacterium | reverse complement strand
TCTTCCGGTATTACTTTTATCAATGTTGACAGATCAATTTTGTGATTTTTAAATATTGCCATTGTTTTTTTTGCAAAGATACTGTAAAATAATGATTTCAATTGCATAAATGATATATAAGATATATTGTTCCATTTGGAACAGGTTGATATGACATGTATTACACTTGTTTAGTGCCCTGAAAAATAATAGAGCCTGTGGGTCAATTATTTCTTCCGACCACGACTGGGCGTTGCCCTACGCTATTGGTTATAAGGCTTTCAGCCTTATCCTGACGGACATGCTTGCGCATACGCCTAACAATATCCACACAGAGACGACAGTGGCATTATGCGACAAGGGTCTTACTTTTCAATTCGTTAGATGTTCGAATTTCTTCAAATCCAATCCTTTTATAGCCGCTTCCGTCAATTCCGGCAGACGGTCGGGAGTACAGGCAAAGCAAGCTATTCCGAGTTTGCTGATTTCTTTTGCAAGATTCACGTTGTAATCGGGTTTTCCACTGTCCGACAAAGCTAAAAGAGTTATCACTTTTACTCCGTCTTCGTGCATTTCGGACAGGCGTCTCAACAAACCCGCTCGAACTCCGCCTTCGTAAAGGTCGGATATCAGGATAAACATCGTTTTAGCCGGATTTTCAATCAGAGTTTGGCAATAAGTTACTGATTTGTTTATATCTGTACCGCCGCCTAACTGTATTCCGAACAACATATCCACAGGGTCGTTACGGCATAATTCGGTAAGGTCGGTGATTTCGGTATCGAAAGCAACGACGTGAGTGTCAAGCGAAGGCATACTTGCAAATATCGCGCCCATTACCGACGAATAAATTATAGAATCGCACATCGACCCGCTTTGGTCTATGTCGAGAATGACAGTCCAATCTTTTTGTCGTTGAGAACGTTGGAAGAAATAAAACTTCTCGGGAATCAATCGCCGTTTCTCCGAATCGTAGTTTTTGAGATTTCGATTGATTGTCCGTTTCCAATCAATTGCAGAGAAATTACTTATAGGCGAATGGTTTTTTTTGTTAAGCGCTCCGGTAACAGCCTTTCGCAAATCGTTCTCCATGCGTTTCATGATTTCGTCGACAACACTTTTAACCAATTCTCTTGCTGTGTTTTTAGACTTTTCGGGTATTTGCCCCTTCAAAGCCATGAGAGTTGCTACCATAGAAATATCGGGTTTGATATTTTTGAGAGTTTCGGGCTCTAACAGTAATTTGGTCAATCCCTTACGTTCGATTGCATCCGACTGAATGACGCTCACTACGTCCTGCGGGAAAAATGTGCGTATATCCGTTAGCCATTTTGCCAGATTCGGCATAGAACGCCCTTTACCGCCGCTTTGCTTCGATTTGTTCGCATTACCGTCGCCGCCGCCGTATCCGTTTTCTTCCGAATCGTATATGGCAGCCAAAGCAGCATCCATGATAGACTGTTCTTCTGTTAATTCAACGTCGGCAAATGCCTTGGAGTCAGCTCCAAGTATCAGTCGCCAATAAGCGGTGCGTTTGTTTAATTCTTCGTCATTCATCTATCCGGATGCTACTTTATGCCATTATTTAAAATCAGTTTAAACCTCGTTTTTCCAACAAATATTTGACGTCAGGCTCTGTTCCTCTGAACGTTTTATACATCTCCATCGGTTCTTTTGTACCGCCGTTTTCGAGAATATTTTTACGAAACGAAGTCGCAATATCTTTGTTGAAAATATTTCCGCTTTCTTTGAAAGCTGCAAATGCGTCGCTATCCAACACTTCCGCCCAAATATAGCTGTAATATCCGGCAGAATAACCTCCCGAAAAGATGTGTTGAAAATATGTACTCCGGTAACGGGAAGCAATTTGAGGAATCAAGCCGATTGCATCCATTTTCGCTTTTTCAAATTCATCGGTGTTTACTTGCTCTTTATCAGTGAGTATGTGATATTCCATGTCGAGAATAGACGCCGCCAAATATTCAACCGTCGCAAAACCCTGATTAAATTTCGAAGCGTCGAGCATCTTTTCAACCAGGTCGCCGGGAATTATTTCCCCTGTTTTATAATGTTTTGCATAAAGATTCAACATTTCTTTTTCGAATGCCCAATTTTCCATTATCTGCGAAGGCAATTCAACAAAATCGCGCGGTACGGAAGTTCCCGACAAGCTGTAATATTGCGTATTAGCCAGCAATCCGTGTAATGCGTGACCAAATTCATGGAAGAATGTTTCCACCTCGTCGGTGGTCAATAGCGCAGGCGTATCGCCCGACGGTCGAGTAAAGTTGCACACAATTGAAATAATCGGAGGTACACGTTTACCGTCTTTTTTCGATTCTTTCCTGTACGAAGTCATCCATGCGCCGCTACGTTTCGATTCTCTCGGATGAAAATCCATAAACAGCAATCCAAGTTGGGAACCGTCGCCGTCTTTGACTTCGAATGCAACAACCTCAGGATGGTATAAAGGCACATTCCGAACTTCCTCGAAAGTTAAGCCATACAGTTTGTTACACAGAGTAAAAATTCCATGGCGGACATTTTCGAGTTGAAAATACGGGCGTAAAGTTTCCGCATCTAAATTGTATTTTTCCTGACGAACTTTTTCTGCGTAATATTGCCAGTCCCAAGCCTCAAGTTTTTGACCTTTTTTCTCTTTATCAATCAATTGATGCATTTGAGCGGCTTCGTCTTTGGCAACTTTGAGCGCGGGTTGCCACAGTTCGGCGAGAAATTTATTGACCGCTTCGGGAGTTTTTGCCATAGTCTCTTCCAAAATGTAGGATGCGTGGTTTTTGTATCCGAGCAGATTCGCTTTCTCGGCTCTCAACGATGCTATTTCGGCAGCTATCTTATTGTTGTCCAATTCATCGCCGTTGTCGCATTTGTTGATATAAGCTTTGTAGATGATTTCGCGCAATTTCCTGTTGTCGGCATATTGGAGAAAGGGTAAAGCGCTGGGATTATGTAAAGTAAAACGCCATTTTCCTTCCAGACCTTTCGATTTTGCAGACGCTTCGGCGGCGGCTATGGAAGATGCCGGAAGCCCGCTTAAATCGGCTTTCTTGTCGATAATCAACTCAAACTTATTGTTTTCCGCAAGTAAATTCTGTCCGAAATTGACGGTCAAAACCGATAACCGTTCATTTATCTCCCTCAATCGCGCCTGTTTATCAGGCTCAAGGTTGATTCCATTACGGATGAACGCTTTGTATGCCTTTTCCAAAAGTTTCGACTGCTCTTCGTTTAATTTGAACGAGGCTTGATTGTCAAATACGGATTTTACTCTGGCAAACAGTTTATTATTCATATAAATATCATCCCCGTGTTTGGAGAGGAGGGGAGATATTTTCTTGTTGATTTCCTCTAATTCTTTGTTTGTATTTGCCGAAGTGAGACAGAAAAACACCGTACTCACTCTGTTCAACAGTTCTTTACTGTTTTCCAGAGCTTCGACAGTATTAACAAAAGACGGCTTCGCCGTTTGATTTGTTATTTTCTCAATATTTGCCTTTTGATTCGCCATTCCGGCTTCAAATGCCGGCAAATAATGCTCCGACTTAATGGATTCAAACGGAGGAACGTTGAAAGGAGTGTTATACTCGTTGAAAAAAGGATTGTCCCCCACAGGCCATACTGCCTGTTCGGGTGCATTGTCGGCAGAGCCGCAACTCAATAATATCATACTTGATAAAACCATTGGAAATAAATATTTTAATTTCATATATCTTATATTTTTATATTAAAAATTCTTTAACTTTTGCAGACAAATGTA
>JAIRLF010000187.1 GCA_031259655.1 Prevotellaceae bacterium | reverse complement strand
TTACCTTTGCGCCCGATTTTGGTCGATACAAAATCATCTTAGGGGTGCTTGTGCGAACAGGCTGAGATTATACCCTCGAAACCTGATCCGGATAATGCCGGCGTAGGAAAAGAGACTTCTCACAGTTATTATTTTGACTACCCCTTTTTTATTGTTTAACTCGCCGCGAGAGTCGATTAAAAATTGAAAAAGACTTACCGGCACAAAAAAAATGTACAATGAAAAAGGTATTTTTAACCTTAGGGCTTGCAATGGCAAGCATCGGGGCTTATGCCCGACACGACACAGTCAATCTTGATGAAACGGTAATCGTTGCCACCCGTGCATCAAAGAAAACTCCGGTAGCGCAGACGACCGTCACCGGAGACGAAATCAAACAGGCAAACATCGGCGTCGATATTCCGTATATCATGGAGATGACGCCTTCGGTAGTCGTCTCGTCCGAAAGCGGGCTGGGACTTGGAAACACGACATTCCGCATCCGTGGAACAGACCCGAGCCGCATCAACGTTACCGTCAACGGCATTCCGCTGAACGATGCGGAATCGCAAGCCGTCTTCTGGGTGAACATGCCCGACTTTGCCTCGTCCGTCGGTTCGATTCAGATACAGCGCGGCGTCGGCACATCGACCAACGGAGGCGCGGCTTTCGGCGCTACGGTGAACATGCAAACCAGCCGTCCCTCGACTAATCCTTATGCCGAAATAAGTTCTGCGGCAGGCATGTACAGCACGTTTCGCAACAACATCAGTCTCGGCACGGGAACTCTCGGACGGGGATTCAATTTCGACGCCCGTTACTCGAACGTCCGCTCCGACGGGTATATCGAACGCAGCGCGGCAAAGCATCAATCGTTCTATGCCGCCGGAGCATGGCAGGGAGCCCGCACTTTCGTGAAACTGTCCGTACTTCACGGGGAAGAACATACGGGACTGAGCTGGAACGGCGTCCCGGGATACGCTATTGACCCTCTCAAATATCCGTACTACGAAGCCGGCGTTTCGGAATATAATCCCGGCGTCAACCGGCGATACAATCCTTCGGGCGAACACCGCGACCAAGCCGGCAATATCAGGTACTACGACAATACGGACAATTACAAACAAACGCATTATCACCTGCAATTCGCCCAACAGTTCAACAACCGCTGGACGGGACACGCAACGCTGCATCTTACTCGCGGAGACGGATATTACGAAGAATACCGTCTGAACAGGAAACTGGAAGAACACGGATTGCCGAAAATCGAAATCGACGGCGCCACAATCAGCAGAAGCGACATGGTACGCCAAAAATGGATGGACAACTATTTCTACGGAACAACATTTTCGGCAAACTACAATAGCGAACGTCTGCAATGGACTACCGGCGGCGCCGCTAACTATCACGACGGCGACCATTTCGGCAAAGTCCTGTGGGCAAGATATAATAACGGGGCTACGCCGGACAACGAATGGTATCGAAATAACGGCGCAAAAAATGATTTCAACCTGTACACAAAGGCAACATGGCAAATTAACAGTGTGCTTAACGTCTATGGAGATTTGCAATACCGGCATATCGGATATGTCATGACCGGTATCGACGACGATTTGGCGAGTCTCGACCAGTCGCATTACTTCAATTTCTTCAATCCCAAAACCGGTATTTTCTTTAATCTCAACGCCCGAAATTCGGCTTACGTTTCGTTTGCAGCGGCTAATCGCGAACCTACGCGCGCCGATTTCAAGGATGCAAGCAAATATGGAGCGACGGAAACGCCGCGCGCCGAAAAACTGTATGACACGGAATTGGGCTATCAGTTCACGGGACGGAACACAAGTCTCGGAATCAATCTCTACTACATGAACTACAAAGACCAGTTGGTATCCACCGGCAAACTGAGCAGTACCGGTTATCCGATTATGGACAACGTGCCCGACAGTTACCGTGCAGGTATCGAAATTACGGGAGGCGTGCAAATATTCAACCCCTTGCGTTTTGAAGCAAGTCTCACCTTCAGTCAAAACAGGATTAAAAATTTCGTCGCTTACACCGACCGGTGGGACGAGAACTGGGAACCGACAGAGCAACGCATCGAAAATCTCGGAACAACAAACATCTCGTTTTCTCCGGACATCACAGGCAACGCGATGTTACGCTACACGCCGGTCAAAAGCCTCTCGTTCATCCTTACGGGCAAGTATGTCGGAAAACAGTATTACGACAATACTTCGAACGATTTGCGCAGTCTCGACGCATACTTTGTCAACAATTTCAGAATTGACTGGTCTTTTCGACTGTGCGGAGTTAATCTCGGATTGCAGGGCTTGATAAACAACGTCTTCGATAAACAATACATCAGCTCGGCATGGGTATACCGCGCTGTGTTCACCGACGGCAGCCCCGATTATATCGAAAACGGATTTTTCCCGCAAGCCGGTCGTAATGTTATCGGAAAACTGACGATATCTTTTTGAGAACTAAGAGTTAAGAACTAAGAGTTAAGAGTAGCTGACGCCAGCCGCTGAGAACTAAAAACTAAGAGTTAAAAGTAGCTGACGCCAGCCACTCTTAACTCTTGTTTTCTATTGTTCTACAATTATTTTTTGCGGCAAAGTTAGCTATTGCACTTCAAAATACGGACGTAAGCAGAACTCGGTGGTCTTAATGTTTATTTTACGCACTTGAAAACCCCCGTGCTATCATTTAGACGAGTTTCCACATAATTCCTGATAGAACCTTTTTTCATATAATGATTTGTATCACGCCGATATGCATATTGACGATGGTCATCTCTTTTGTAAATAAATAGTGGCAATATCGCTTGTGGCATTGTCTTTTATTTTTTTTGCAAATATAATGGTTTTTTTTGATTCTGTCATTTATGTTCCCGTTTCTTCATTATTTTTTACTTTTTCAACATATTTATGGGACATTGTGATTTCCTTTGGTCATTTTTATATACTCCTTATTTTTAATTTTATATGCTTATTGGGTCAGGAACTCTGAAATTTTCTCACCGCTGTTATCTTTGCTTGGCTCTTGCATGGTGGCAAAAAAGATGGGATAATCTTCACGTTTCGGACAGATTTCATCATCCCATTTCTGAACAAAAAGCACGCTGGTTTTGGTGCCCGTATGCGGTTTGAAAACGTTTCCGAGCAAGCCGACTACTGCCAAAATGCGGCGAGGCTGCGACCGGTGTAAGTGCGTTATGTACGGCGCACGGCATTCCGATAAATCTTTTATACCACTTTTTTTTGTAAATGTCTTCTCCCTGCCTCCAGAAGCGTTTTACCGGTCATCATAGGAACACACAGT
>JAIRLF010000127.1 GCA_031259655.1 Prevotellaceae bacterium | reverse complement strand
AACGGCGGAACATATTCGTTCCGGCGTAACGGCGAAAATCATGCATGGAATCCCGAAACTATTTCGAAACTGCAAATCGCGACACGAACAGGCGATTATGCTAAATTCAAGGAATTTACCGGCATCGTGGATAACAAACCTGCTCCGGTATTCCTCCGCGATTTCCTTACATACAAGCGCAATCCGGCGGACGCGATAGACATATCCGAAGTCGAGCCCGCTGAAGACATCATGCGGCGCTTTGTCAGCGGGGCGATGTCGTTTGGTTCGATAAGCAAGGAAGCGCACGAAGCTTTGGCTGTTGCACTGAACGCAATCAAAGGAAAAAGCAATACCGGCGAGGGCGGAGAAGATTCGGCGCGTTTCGTTGTCGGCGAAGACGGGCTGAACCGGCGCAGCGCTATCAAGCAAATCGCTTCGGGACGGTTCGGCGTAACGGCTGAATATCTTGTCAATGCCGACGAGATACAAATCAAAGTCGCACAGGGCGCAAAACCCGGCGAAGGCGGACAGTTGCCCGGATACAAGGTCAATAAGATAATCGCGGCAACGCGCCATTCTATTCCGGGAATATCGCTGATATCGCCGCCTCCGCATCACGATATTTATTCTATCGAAGATTTGGCGCAATTGATTTTCGACCTGAAGAACGTCAACCCCGCAGCGCGAATCAGCGTTAAGTTAGTGTCGGAGACCGGCGTAGGAACAATCGCCGCCGGCGTCGCCAAAGCCAAAGCCGACGTGATTGTCATCAGCGGTTGCGAAGGCGGAACGGGAGCAAGCCCGATAAGTTCGATTTTTCGCGCAGGATTACCCGGCGAAATCGGGTTGGCGGAGACCCAACAAACTCTTGTAGCCAACGATTTGCGCAAATATGTCCGGCTACAGACCGACGGACAGTTGAAAACCGGAAAAGACATTATCGTTTCGGCGCTTCTGGGCGCCGAAGAATTTGGTTTCGCAACAAGCGCGCTCATTGTACTCGGTTGCGTGATGATGCGAAAATGCCATTTAAACACTTGTCCTGTAGGCGTCGCCACGCAGGACGCCGAACTCCGTAAACGTTTCGGCGGTAAACACGAGCATCTTGTGAATTTCTTTACCTTTCTGGCTACAGAGGTACGCGAACATTTGGCTATCATGGGATTCCGCAGCCTGAACGAAATAGTGGGACGCGCCGACCTGATTCAACGAATCGACGCAACAGGCAACGCTAAAGCTGCAAAGTTGGATTTCTCGAAACTGCTGTATTTCGACGAAAATCTTAAAAATGATTTGAAATTCACTACTCATCAGGAACACCGTACAAACAATGTTCTCGATATATCGTTAATCGAAAAGGCAAAACAGGCTCTGATACAGTTGAAACCCGTATATCACGAAACAACAATCGCAAACACCGACCGCGCTGTCGGCACAATGCTTTCGGGTAAAGTCGCCGGACTGTACGGAAATGCCGGTATGCCCGACGATACTGTCAGGATTGTGTTCAAAGGCTCTGCCGGACAGAGTTTCGGCGCTTTTCTGTCTGCCGGAATAACGTTCCGCCTCGAAGGCGAAGCAAACGATTATCTCGGCAAAGGCTTGTCGGGCGGACGTATAATCGTTTTGCCTCCAACCGGTAGCGCTTTCGAACCGGACAAAAACATAATCGCCGGAAATACTCTGCTTTACGGGGCTACATCGGGCGAGGTCTACATCAGCGGTGTGGCAGGCGAAAGATTCTGCGTGCGAAACAGCGGCGCAATAGCTGTAGTCGAAGGCGCCGGCGACCATTGTTGCGAATATATGACCGGCGGAAGGGTGGTCGTGCTCGGCTCGTGCGGTAAGAATTTCGCGGCGGGCATGAGCGGCGGTATCGCTTACGTCCTCAATATGGACGATAATTTCGACTATTTCTGCAATATGGAAATGGTGGAACTCTCGCTTGTCGAAGATAAAACCGACAACGAAGAGTTGCACGCCCTGATTGTCGCCCACGAAAAATATACTCAAAGCCCTGTGGCTAAACGTATCTTAAACGACTGGGATAATTATGTGAAACGTTTTATCAAAGTCCTCCCAATTGAATACAAAAAAGTTCTCCACGAAGAAAAAATGGAAGCCCTCAAAAAGAAACTCGAACAGGTGGAACACGATTATTAAACTAAGAGTTAAGAGTTAAGAGTTAAGAGTTAAGAGCGCTGACGCCAGCCGTTCTTAGTTCTTAACTTTTAGAAAATACAAGCAAGCTATCAAAAAAAGTAACTTTGGGGAAGCATTTCACCCCTCTATAAGAAGGTAGGAGAAACTTCAACACAGAAGTCTCTCCTACTCTACCGGACAGACCTCGCTCAAAAAGAGAGTTAGCAAAAAAAAAAAACCTTATGAGAAACATGTTCCCATAAGGTTCAGATAAAATTTTTAAATGTGAATTATAAACTAATGTTGTTTATCTATTAATAAATCTTCCTAACTTATTCCCGTGTATTTACTTCGTTTATATTTGTTTCTGCTACAATAGCTTCGTCATTTTCTTTTTCTTTCGTAAACTTGTCATCCATATCCATCAAAGAAACTTTTTTAATCAATACGCCGTTGTTTTTCACATGTTCGGCATTTTTCGCCAAGACGCCTGCAATTTTCTGTTTTTCACCGGGTCCAAAAATGGTCTCATACCGTTTGAATTTATCAACAGGCAATAATGATTTCATCATACTGACTCTTTCTTCATCGACATACGAAATCAACTTTTGGTAATTTCCATGTCCCAAAGGAATGTCCGCAATTCTTGTTTTTACGTGATACAAAACATTGTACACTAAATGTTCCGCTCTATCGTCCAACGATAATTCTTTTTTAATGATTGCAGCTTGTTCTTTAAGCTCCGAATCCTTTTCTTTTGGCTGTGCAAAAGTTCCAAACGACACCTGTACTAATACAATAATTAACAAAATTTTTTTCATGATATAATAATAATTTTAATTTTTTTT
>JAIRLF010000123.1 GCA_031259655.1 Prevotellaceae bacterium | reverse complement strand
TTAATGCTATTAATTTGTGCAAAGTTAACAGTTTTTTTGGAATCCAAAATTCGAATGATGTATAACAAGATTTCAGAAAATCCGGAAAAAGGGAATTTTGGGGTTCCGTATCAAATAGTGTCTTGTCAACGCTTGGTCGTCATTGCGCCCTTATAATGACGAAATACGTCCGGCGTCAGCCACTCTTAGTTCTTAGTTTTTAGTTCTTAACTCCCCGTTCTCCGTCTCCGAAAACATCGAATTGTTTAATTTCCTGTGTTTTCACGACTAACCGTACTGCGTCGGCGTTGACGGGAGCGATTGCTTTTCCACAAATCAGGCCATAGATTCTTCCGTTATACACGTTTGTCCATTGTCCGTCTGTTCCACGCACTTGCAGTTCGAACAGACGTCCCTGTCCGCGACGATAACCGGGATTGTCGATAGTAAACTCAAAACGGTCGATGAGTTTCACCTCCTTTAAGTCGACCGTAACCGTCAGGAAACCGTTTGCGCCGGACTGAGTTTCGCGCTCTTTTCCTGCGGTATACGAGCCTTCGGACGGAAGCGAGTATGCAATATCTTCTACCGGTTCGTCAAATTCGAGTTTCACGATTGTATTAAGCGGGTCGGGCGTACCGGTCAGCAACCAGCCTGTTGCGTCCTGCGTTACCCGAATATTTCCGGTAACAGATTCCGAAGAAACTAATTTGCGTGGTATTGCAGACAGTTTCACGCCGTCTTCCGGAAAGTCGAGTATATGCACATAAACCGTTTTTCCGTTGAACACGCTGTTTTTCCATATACCGGATTTGCATCCTGCCAAAGTATATCCGTATTTGTCTATCCACGAAGCTGTTGTTTTGCCGGCTACGGGTATTGCATCCAGCATCGGAGGCAGTCCGAAAAGGTAATTTCGGTCGGCTAAAGCCGTTTCCACCAGTGTACGGATACGTTGCTGCAACGAACTCATATCCACAATATCGGCGCGGCGGGATTCGGGAGTAACTTTCAGCGACTGCACTTTTCCATCGCGATATTCGCATTCCACTGTGGTGTTGAACGCAGCGCACAATTTGAACGACACGTCCCAATCTTCGGGAAACGCCGGTAACAGGAAGATTTTTTTGCCATCGCTTTGTAACAGCATACTTTGCAGAGCATTTACCGAAGTTGCGCCATGGTCGTTATCGGGCGTATAATCCATTTTCCGCTCCCAAAAGACGGGGAAACGCGGACGCGGACGTTGCGGGAAAGGCGCGTCGGGGTCGACATTATCCGTCCAATGGATAAACCGGTCGTTGAAATTGATACTCGTCAATCGGGCAGCCTCGCGTGCAAGTCCCAGATATGCAGCCTGTACGGACGTCAATTGCCAGCCGCCGGTTTCGACGCTTTCGCTGTCTACCGTTCCGTCGATGCTTGTTGTGCGAACGTGAAACGACTGGCGGGCATTCTGCAACAGTTGAGGTTCGCCAAGCCACACCTGACGAAAAGGATATACCGAGTATAATTCGGGACTTTCGCAAATGACGCGTCCCGGGTCATACACCTCGCCTACAGCCAGCAAATCCAATCCGCGTATCTTTCGAATCGGAACGCCGGTCATAGCATTAAGCATATCTGTCCATTCCTCGCGTTGCCGCTCGCTGATGTCGAACGAAAGCAATTTTGTCAACAAATATTTCAGACCTCCTATTTCGGTACACGGATTGGTAACTCCCTGATAGGTTTCGGCGCATCCTACGCCTTCCATCACGATTTTACCCTTATCGTCCCGTTTGGGAAAATGAACTTTGTAATATTTAATAAATTCGTCGGCGCAAGGCAAAAGAATCTGTTCTAAAAAATCCCTTTCGCCGGTATGTTCGTAGTATTCGCACATAATAATGGGCAGTTCGAGCGAAGCCAGCAGATGATAAAGCAAATGCGGCGGCACGTTGTCCATAGAGTAAACGCCGACATTATACCACCAGCTCGCTTCCATAATAAACGCGCCCTCGTGTCCGAAATATTTTTTACAGCGGTCTTTACAGATTTCCAATCCGTCGCGGACGAACTGCATACCCGGGCGAAGGGCGTCATAATCGCCTCGCGCAGCCATTGCAAGATACGGATGACGAGTGTTTTGCCACATAAACGAGAGATGCCCCCAGTCGCGTTCGTCGGGTGATGCGGGTTTATCGACAGGAGTGTAAAACCCTGCTACTCCGGCAGGCGTGTCCATTGTAAAGATAGAGCCGTTGAAAGGCGGCGGAACAGCTCCCCGTCCGGCGATAGCTTCGCAAAACCGTTCAAGAGCATATCGTTCACTGAGTTGACGCGCATTTTTGTCAGCCTCGATTTCCTTATGCCCTTCGTGCGCTTTCGAGCCCTGCGCAAACTGTGTGTAACGGCACTGGTCGAAGTTGAACATGCCTTTGCCGCACGAAGTGATGTGAATATAACTGCGTTCCCAGAAAGATTTCCAATAGTCACAATGCAATTCCCAGTCGGATACGAACGGCGACGAGGCTTCCGACAACCATGTTTCCAAGTTTTCGGGTTGAGAGGAAACGACTTTGAGAGAGCAATCGAAACCGGTAGCGGCATCTTTAGATTTCAGGATAGTAGGGGATTCTTTTACAAATCCGTTCGCCTGAAGCAAGCAACCTGATGTACGGTGTAAAATCGGGTCTTTGGTTTGCGCCACAAGCTCCGGAGTATTTTGGATTTGCAGATTTTCTGCCCATTGCGAGGACAGATTGCGGTAGCACCACGCGAGTTTGTCGTCCGGTTTATCGAATACGACTCCTGCCGTTCCTTTGTCGGTCAAAGGTTTGCCTGCGTCCGACAGAGGGCGTAACGATTCGAGACAGACGGTCGTTGTACGCGGCGTTTTGCTGTTGCCTTCCACCCTGATGACGGGATTGTTGGCGTCGACCCAGATTTTGAACTTGGCGTCGTCCGATTCAATCAATATCGAAGCGTCGCTCAGGCTCAGTGTCTGTTTAAAACGCCCTGTCGATATGGCGGGCTCGGTTTTGATGCGGATACGTCCGAGTTTAGGGAGTTTATGCTCTGCATCATACGCGTCCGTTTTGCTGATGTAGAACAGTATGTCGCCGTTTTTTTCGCACCATACGTTCAACCCGATATCGCCGTTACCCAGCGGCATCGAACCGAACGAATCCTCGCTTGGAGCGTCCCATACAACATTGTACTGTGAAACATTATTTCCTTCGCCGGAGCATCCGGACAAAGCGAAAACACAAATCAAATAAAAATAGAATCTCTGTTTCATGGCATTATAATCTTTAATCTTTAAATAGATATTATTAACGTTTAACTACTGCAACTCTTAACTTTCAATGGATTTTACTTAAAAAATATTCATGAATGCGCGTATCGTCCGTTAATTCCGGATGAAATGCGGCGGCAAGGAGATTATCCTGTTCGGCAAAAATGATTTTGTCCCGATACGAAAGTAAAATTTTGCACCGGTCGCCGGACTTTTCGATATACGGCGCACGGATAAATACGGTGTGAAAAGGCGAAGCGCCCAACACGGGAATAATCATATCGGCTTCGAAACTTGCTAACTGCCGTCCGAAAGCGTTACGTTCTACGTACGTATCCATCAGTCCCAGACGATACTGCTCGCTGTTGTTGATGTGTTTCGATAAGAGTATCAAACCGGTGCAAACGCCGAAAACCGGCAGTCCTTTATGTCCGAGTTCGACAATCGGCGACAGTAAATTATAGCGAACCAGGAGTTTGCCGACCGTAGTGCTTTCACCTCCCGGCAAAATCAAACCATCGATACCGTCCAAATCGTCGGGGTTCAACACATCGACCGTTTCTACTCCCAAACGGCGCAACATGTCGCGATGCTCTCTGACTGCGCCTTGCAGCGCTAAAATGCCGATTTTCATAATCTCACCAACCGCGACCGGCAATTTTGTCTTTTTCGTCCATCCTTGCTACGCTCTGACCGCGCATAGCATCGCCAAGTCCCTTAGACACTTCGGCTATCAATTTGGCGTCTTTATAGTGGGCAACGGCTTCGACAATAGCTTTGGCGCGTTTTGCCGGATTGTCGGATTTGAAAATACCGGAACCGACAAACACTCCGTCGCAACCTAATTCCATCATCAGAGCGGCGTCGGCAGGCGTAGCGACTCCCCCGGCGGCAAAATTTACTACCGGCAGCCTGCCAAGTTCTTTCACCTGCAATACCAATTCGTAAGGAGCGCCAAATTCTTTGGCAATAGTCATCAATTCCATCGGCGTAGCGCTGACAACACGCTGAATATCTTCGTTCACACGACGAATATGGCGAACGGCTTCGACAATATCGCCTGTGCCGGCTTCGCCTTTGGTGCGTATCATCGCCGCTCCTTCGCCAATACGACGCAATGCCTCGCCAAGATTACGCGCTCCGCATACAAACGGAACTTTGAAATCGGATTTCAAAATGTGATAAACATCGTCGGCAGGCGTCAAAACTTCACTTTCGTCGATATAATCAATATCCAAAGCTTCGAGTACTCGGGCTTCAACGATATGACCGATACGCGCTTTTGCCATGACGGGTATAGATACGGCTTGTTGAATGCCAATAATCATTTCGGGGTCGGACATGCGCGCTACTCCACCCTGTGCACGAATATCCGAAGGCACGCGCTCTAATGCCATTACTGCCACTGCTCCCGCTTCTTCTGCGATTTTTGCCTGTTCGGGATTGACAACATCCATGATAACCCCGCCTTTTAACATTTCCGCAAGTCCTTTCTTGACGGTAAATGTCCCTGTTTTCCTGTCTATTTCATACATAGCTTTATTAATTTAATTTTTTTTACAGGGCGCAAA
>JAIRLF010000033.1 GCA_031259655.1 Prevotellaceae bacterium | reverse complement strand
TGCGTAGACTGTGTGCATTACTTCGACTTATATCTTGGGACGGAGCGGTGGAACTCGTTTTACTGTTGCGCCCGTTTTTTAATAATTCTATCTCTGCTCGCAACTCTCGAACTAATTCTATCAATTCTTCCTGTCGCGATATTAATTGTTCATATTCCGAACGCCGTATGTGTATCATTTCTTCCACGGCGCAAAGGTAAGTATTTTTTTCCAACTTTTTTTTCTTTTCTGAGCAGTTACAAATTTGTAAGTTTATGAACATTTACTGTGGTTTTGACGTGCACAAAGGTAGTGTTTTTGCATGTATAATAGACGAAAAACGAGAAAAATTTTTGAAAAGCGATTTGGACATTGTGAATTTTCGGACAAATACAAAAAAGCGGCGAAGTCAGGAAATTATCTGATATATACAATATTGACAGATATTGATTTTTTGTTATCTTTAGTTTTTTGATAAAACTTTTGACAAAACGAAAAACGGATATTAAAAGTTACACAAAAGAACAGTTTTTTTCATATATGAGGAAGAATATCATACAAAACAACGACAAAATTATTCGGTTTTGCTTATTGCAATGATATGAAATCCAAGATTATAACTTTTTATTTAAATTTTTTTTTGATTTGTATGAAAATAAATATTTATATTTGCACAAAAATGTTCACTTTTAAAATAAAGATATTAAAATAGTAACGATGAAAAATTTATTGAAAACTGCATTAAGTTTTATTCTTGTTCAAAGTATTTTGGTATTTGGTCATGCTCAGGTATTTAGCGGAGTGGATATATTTCCTGATTTTCAAAAACCAACGAAATATCCTGCTTTGACGCCTGACGGCAAATATCTTGTTTTTTTAGCAGTAGACGAAAGTTCGACAACGGCTTACGAATCGCATCTGCAAAATAACAAATGGACTGCGCCTTCTCCGTTCGAGTACATCAACAAGTTGATTAATCAGACAAAGAATGAGGTTGGCGGTTTTTCGTTCAATCACGATGGGACGAGGTTATTTTTCCACGCTAAAATAGCGACGGATTACTTCGACATTTTCTATGCTCAAAAAACGAAAAACGGTTGGGGAGAACCACAACGATTGGGAAACCCTATTTCAACAAATGCCGATTTATCTTCGCCTACAATTTCTTCAGATAATAAAACGCTTTTCGTTTTAAAGGCGAGACCTCTAATCGACAAAAAGAATAAAGAAATAAGCAAAGAGTTGCTGTTGTTTGAAAAAAATCAGGAAGGTAAATGGGTTGGTCCAAAATATCTTCCTAAAGAATTTAATACCGGTTCTCAAGAAACGCCGTTTATATGCGCCGATAATAATTCGTTATATTTTGCGTCGAAACGTCAAGATATCAGCAAAACAGGCAAAAAAATATCGGACGACGACTACAACATTTATTACGCCCGCAGAATCGACGAAAACAATTGGTATTATCCTGTTTACGTCGAAGGCATCAATACCGAATACGATGATTTGTCGCCAACAATAAACAGTCAAGGCAATTATTTTCTGTTCACTACGCAAAAAATTAAAAAGCAACCACAGAAAATATATAAGGACAGACTACCGTCCGACCAATCGCCTGCAAAAACTTTTGTTTTGACGGGAACAATTACCGATTTGTATTCGAAACAGCCAATCGAAGCGAAAGTCATTGTACAAGATGCTATTACTTCGGTAACGCGCGGAGAATTCCAAACAAACGACGAAGGTAAGTATGCGGTTATCCTGACCCAAGGTCCGTACTATAAAATTGATTTTACGCAAGATAACTACTCGCATACATTCTATTATAAAGATTTGGGATTTATTGGAGAAACGTTGGAAGAAAAATTCGATGTTACACTTTACGACAATGTAAATTTGGAATTGAATATATATGATAATGAGTTGTTTTATCCATTGTCGCCTACAGTTATGATTTCCGATTCGCTCACAAAACGTCCTTTGGAACAGCAAAGTCTAATAAACGTCTCGCAAGGAAAATATAATTGCAATTTGAAAATCGGAAACAACTATAAAATAAGAATAGAAACTGAAAGTTTCGACCCCTACGAAACATACTTTGATTTAAGAACCGATGTGGTATACAGTAATTTCGAAAAAAGTCTGGAACTGAAAGCTTCACGTAAAATATTGACGCTTGATGTCAGAGATAGCGAGGGCAAAAATACTGACGAGGTAAATGTTGACCTCAAAAACTTGACCCGGTACGAAAATACGGCGCCGTTAGTGAGTTTCGACAGCAATGGAAATCCCGTACTTGCACTGCGTATCAACAACATGTATGAAGTGGATGTTACCAAAAAAGGATATACCTATTTTAATACTGTTATAGACGTTAAAACAACTGAGGAAGAGACACAAGAGGTCGTTTTGGACACATTGACTACCGATACTAAGATGGTTTTCAACAATATAACCTTCGAAACAAATTCTGCCGAATTGAATGTCGAATCGTATGCGGAACTAAACCGACTTTTGAATTTCCTGGGGCAAAATCCTGAAATAAAGATTGAAATATCGGCTCATACCGACGATGTCGGCAGTAACGAATACAACTTCCGACTTTCGGATAAACGAGCTGAATCGGTTATTAAATTTTTGATTAGCAATAATGTGGACAAAAATCGCGTGCTATCCAAAGGATACGGTGAATTGAAACCTTTGGTTCCGAACGATTCGGACGAAAATCGCGCCAAGAATCGTCGTGTAGAAATTAAAATTATTGAAAATACAACAAATTAAAAAACATAATTTATGATACGGAAATTGTTGATTTGTTCTTTCTTACAATTAATTATTATTTTAAACGCTTACGGACAACGAGACTATAAGGTTATCTACGAAGCAATTAAGAACATGAAAGATTATGAAGCGTTTCAGACCTTGTTTAATTATCAGGCGGCTACTACTTCGAAAGAGTATGCTAACGCAAATGGTTACTACCAATTAGGGCTGATTTCACAGAAAATGATGCGTCAGTATGACCCGTTTTTGCAATCGGACAATGTCGCACAGAGCATATCCAATGCAAGGACATACTTGTCTCTTGCCAAACATTATTTGGATGCAAAAGAAGCCAAGAGAAACGGCGTTTATTATCAGGCAACTCCGGAACCCCGGACTTTCGACAATATCAAAAAAGATATCGAAGACAGGTCTGACGACGTGGTGAAATTCAAAAAATATTTCGACCAGAATCAGGAATATTTAAAGTCCAGCATCTTTAGATATAACGCTTGTATAGAGTCGTTTGGCAAAATTAATGCGCAAAATAGCCGTTTGAATGACTTATATTTCTTGACGGACAGTGTGTTAACCCGAAATCTGAAAGATTTGCAGGATAATTTTGATTCGACTCTCTATTATCTCGAAAAATTGAAACATTCGCTGGATGAATATTCCATAGGCGATTATAAAATCAATTATTCGCTTTTGCCGGTTCCGGTGTATCGCTTGCATGGATTGACATCTTCTAATTTTATCGCAAAAAATGTAACTCTTTGGGATTTCAAATCTTGGGTAAAATCTTTCAACGAAGTGTTGAATGCCGATGTCGCTTTTTTATATCAAAAAGCAGAAGAAGTACACAAGGAAAATCTTGGTTATATCGAAAAATTATCACGCTCGGATAAATCGGATATTGCACCGAATTATACAATTAATCCGCTTATAATTAATAAGATATACAAATATGATTATAATTCGGTGGTTGCGCCGCTGTTGATTTATCAGGAAGAGAAAGTGAAATTCCTGTATCACAATGCTGATAATGTGATTGATACAAAACTCAATTCTTCGAATAATTATGCGAAATCGAACACTTATTACTACGATTTGATTGCGAAAAAACAGGCGGTCGATTCTGCATTGAGTTTAACGTTGAGTAAAGTTACCCCCGAAGCCATGCAAAAATATAGCGCATTTTTCGAAAAAAATTATACCGATTTTGCCGGATTGCAATCGTATCTGAAAGGCGAAGCAAATGCAAACGATGCTGTGTTACATTCTGCATTAGATACTTATATGAATAATTTGCTCAAACCGACCGGTGTTGGCGTAATACAGTATAAAGACGCCAACTTGTATACTTCGATTGTGCAGCCGAACAAAATAGATAATGCAGGGTATTTTATTCACGCAAAATCGGAGACTTCGGATAATAAAGTGTTTATAACCGGTTCGTATGTCAATAATTCGGAAACTCAGGCTTTTGTAGCTTTGTTGGACGCTTACGATAATGTCGAGTGGCTTAAAACTCTCAGTAAAAAAGAGGGTAAAAACCACGGCGTTTTAGTTGCACATTCCGATAACAGTTTAATGATTGTCGTTTCCGCTAATAACAATAACGTAATAAACAATTACTTATATCTTCTTGATGCTAAAGGAAACGAAAAAAAGACGGTCAAACTTGCATCGACAGCCGTTCCTCGTAAATTGATTTACGACGATATCAGCGAAACGTCTTTCATTGCTTTTAAAGGAAATGCCTACGCTCCGCACGATATTTCAAACGATGAGTTGCACTTGTACGCGTTTGATGCCGGCTTGACGGCCATGTGGAATACTTCGCTACAATTCACGGGATATTTGTCGAACGTGATAAGGACAAACAATCAACTGTATATCTATGGCGCTTACAGCGAAGTGAAAGATGCTCAAGGTAAGATTTATGCGACAGATAATAAAAAAATCAATTTGTTTGTCTGCACCGTAGACGCTCTGGGCGAGCAAACATCGCTGAAAACATTCGACGCTCCGTTTTCCTATTATCCTCTGTTGGTTTCAAAAATCAATAACGAGTATGTTGACGTGATAAGCGTAAAAAACAGATTAGAACAAACGAACGCAAAACGCAGTTCGTACTATCTCATTCTTTCGTCGGATAATAAAGTGTATTATACGAGCGAATGAGTATTTGAATTGATTATTTGAAAGCTGCTTCCGAAGAAATTAGGGGCAGCTTTTTTACATAAAACCCTAAGAGACTACACTTTATCTTTAGTTTATAAGAAGGGTAGGGGGGAGTGTGTGGATTAACAAATCCATAATATTTTGTGCAAAATTATTTTTGTTTCTGATAATTAATTAAATCTATTTTTACAAATTTTACCTAAAAAAATCTCTGCAAATGTAGTGTTTTTTTTTATACCTTTGTGAATAAAAAACATTACTATTGTGAGTACAAAAATGTTATTATCAAAGTGTTACGTTAAGGAAGTCGTTGGAGATTATAGCGAAATTATGTCTCAGATAAATGAAATTCTTGGACAAACAGGGTACAAAGGAAAGTTTATCGCTAAAAAACTGGGTATTCCTGAATCTACGTTTTATCAAAAAAAGCGTAGAAAAACATTCTCTTTGAAAGAAATGCAGCAAATTGTAGAATTAATGGATGATTTCGAAGATGATGAAATAGAAGATGAGTACTTTAGAAATTTTAATGAGCGAGATAATGAAGGAACTCTTCCACTTGATGCGCTTAGGGCTTTTTTACCACAGAGTCGTACTTCTGATAATTTATATTATGATAAATAGCATGTAATAAATAAATAGCTATTGTGGCGTCTCATCAGTCGCCCGCCCTTCGCCACATTTGTCCTAAAACCATTATGGAATAAAAGATACACCGGATTGTTTCCTGCTTTATACGCACGCGCGGGCTGTTCCTGTCTATTCCCATATCCTCCACCGAATTTATATCGAAATAGACAGAATGTGGTTTACGATTTAATTGCTTCTGCCGGGTTTACCCTGCTTGTTTTCAGCACTTTTCCGCCGACGCACAGGACGATGGCTATAATCAGCGCAAGCAATATCGAAATATAGAGCCATGCGCTAATATCCGTCTGTACGACATAATTTTCGAGCCAGCGTTTCATTATCAGATATCCGGCAGGAAAAGCAATCAGAGCGCCGGCGATAAGCAATGTCAGATATTCCTTAAAGAAAATATCGAGAATATCTTTTACGGTTGCGCCGTTGATTTTGCGGATAGCGATTTCTTTGCGACGTTCCTCACAGGTGAGAGATACTATCGACACAAACCCGAAAACACAGATAATCACGCATATTATCGATATCAAAACAAGAATCTGTAGCAGGATGTTTTCCGATTTCAGAAACTTGTCGTATTCTTCTTCTGCCGATGTGATGTCGAGAATAGAGTTGGGATATTCGGCTTCGACAATTGCTTCGATTTTGTCGCGGCATATTTTCCACGCATTTTCGTTGCACTTGAAAAGGATATAAGGATGAGCTTCGTATGCCGTCCATACTCCGTTACGACCAAACATCGGACGGCGATATATAAACAGTTTGTCGATGATAGAGGGCGAAGAAGTGTATGCGTTTTTTAACACTCCTTTGACGATATACCTGTCGTTGGAGGAATATCCGAACGATTTTCCGACCGCGTGTTCCCAACCGAAGAATTTTACCGCCGATTCGTTTATCAACACTTGTTTTTCATTGTCTCGGTCGTTCAACATTTCGCCTTCGACCAACTGAAATTCGTAATATTCGAGAAACTGTCCGGATACTCCGACTTCTTCCATGACTATCCTGTTTGCCTCTGTCGGCATGTCGTCCCACTGTTTAATGTAGTGTCCGACGCCGCCGCTATACGGTAACAAAGGTCTGTAGCCTTTGACCGTTTGCGTTATTTCGGGGAGCTGCTGTATCTTATTGTTCAACATTTCCATATCGATGGCGACGCTTTTGTTGGCGATATAAACCGAACCGCGGTCTTTGAAAGCAAAACCCAAATCGGTGTTATGCAGATAATACATTTGTTTTATGACGACTATGGCGCTAAACGCGACTATTATACATATAACCAACTGTGCAACTATCGACACCTTACGAAACAGTTTGCTGTTACTCCGGCGTATATTGGCATTCAGAGTTTGGCGACGGAATATTGCAATCGAAACAATGAACGTCAGCAACGAAATCAGGATAATTCCGGCAATGTACATCAGCGATTCTAAGCAGATAGACAAAATACTCATCTTAACGCCTGATATTTCGATAAAAACGGAAACAATCGCCTGTGCGGAAAGCAAGCCAAGCAAAACCGCAAAAAACAACGACATAAGAAACTCAACCGACAAAAGCGTAAACAGCGAACGGTTCGACGCTCCGCACACTATCCGCAATGCAAGTTCGTGACGCCGTATCCTGAACCGGCTGATAAACAGGGTCAGATAGTTAAACAGAGCGCACAGTATCAGCAATAATCCGACAATGGAAAAAATAACAATGTGTTGAAATTTCACTTCGCGTTTGACAGAGACGTCTTTGTAACGTATTGTGGTAAGCGGCATAATGCTCATTCCCCCTGTATCGCTATACTCTTCGTCTTCGTGAATGATATGCATGTTCAATTTTTTTTCGAACGCTTCCACATCTGCGTCGCGGACAAGTTCGACAAGTGTATGTTTATTGAGCATCGCCCATAAAAACTGGTCGTCGATTTTGTGCGGCATCAGGAAATCGAACGGATAGTTGCTGCGTTTGGGCAATCCCGTAACGACTGCGCAAACAGTATATTCGCTATTATCGGACGATTTCACAATCTTGCCCAAAGGGCTTTCGTTGCCAAACAACTGCGACGCTTTTTCGCGCGTAATTGCCATTTTCCTGCTGTCGCGAATCATAAACTCCATGCTGCCTTCAACAATTTTAACATCAAATATGCTGAAAAACGACGAATCGATTTCAAGAATATCGACCGGCATCCGGATTCCTTCGATTTCAACGCTGTAATCCGTATGTGGAGCAACAGCAGTTGCATTAACGATTTCCGGAAACCGGGCTTTGAGATATCCCGCCAAAGGATAATAAGTGTTTCTCGACTTCCCTGTCGCAGAAAAAGAACTCGGAACATATACGCAATAAAGCCGGTCGGCGTTTTTGTGGAAATTATCGTACGACATTTCGTACCGTATCCAGAACGTTGCGATTGCGAAACAGACGAATCCAACCGCCAAACTAATAACGCTGACAAGCGTCTGATTTTTATACTTCCACAAATTCCGGAAAGCGATTTTTAAATAATGTCTAATCATTCAATTAACAATTTTTAACATAAACAAATAGTAACAGTTCTGAATATATATACATTTTTACCTGTTTTTTCGGTTACAAAGATACAATAAATTGCAATATGATGATTTTTTATGACTGTTTTGTTGGGATTTTATGCCTCTCCCCCCTACCCTTCTTTTAACGTTTTTGTTTTTTGCAACTTGCATTTGACGAATCTTGTCATTTTGAGCAATTTGAAACGTTGGATATTAGTTGAAAACAGGTAATGCCGGCATTACAAGATATTTGAGAGTAATGCCGGACAAAACCTGCGATTGCAAGTGAAGCATACAATACAAGTCGAGACAAGCGGGATGCAAGCCTCGCAAGTACAAAATAGAGCCTGTATAGCAAAGCGGGCGCTCAACCAATACAGAGAATTTATATATACAACTATCAATAGAGCAATATTGATAGCGTGTAAACAATAATAGAGTTTCTTAATTTTAACTGTTCGTTCGCCAAACACAATAAATATTCATTATAATTTATAATCACATTCAATTCACAATTCAAAAAAAACACACATATATCGGACGCGAATGTAATAATGTTTTTTTTATCTGACAAATCAAATTTTGTCCTCTGTTGTTCACAATGTTTTTTTGTCCGGTTATACTTGTTTTTTCTCTTGTTATTGACTAATTGACACAACCTCTTTTTTGTGAAATGTTAATATTCAAGCATATAACAAAACAAATACACTTGATTTCAATAGAATTAATTTATGAGCTAATAGAAAAAATTTAATGCGCGGAATTGAAATTTTTGCGTGTTTTTGCATAAAAATGTGTGTTTTCTTTGTGAAATCAATTGAAAATTTGAAATGTTCAGAGTTAAGTCCCCCATCACCAGAGGCGCAGCCCTCAAAAAGTAACTTTTGGGAAGTATTTCCCCCTTTCATATACTGGGAGGGGGATTTGCGTAATCCCCTCACTGCGCTTGTTCGGGGTTATTGACAATGTCGAACTAAAGTTTCTCGTCGCCTTCGTCGTCATCTGCAACCCGATAAATCGAGGGTAAAATTGCGTCATAAGAAGTTTTTAAGACGTGCTGTATTTCAATAATTTTCAATAGATAGAACAGTTTTCGGACAGACACTACATATACTATATCCAAAGAAAGTATTAATTTTGCACAAATTTCGTGCGAAAGAAACCGAAAACTCAATGGTGTTATACACCCGAACTAAGTCTGGTTCAAAACG
>JAIRLF010000005.1 GCA_031259655.1 Prevotellaceae bacterium | reverse complement strand
CCTTCGGCAAGTTCGGATTTTCCGTAACCTTTCGGGATTGGAGGCAAGTTGTTTACGCCGTCGTACCAAGTCAAATCAACAGGCGGCATATCGCCTCTCGCCGGGAAACGGAAGAGAATCGTGGATGATGTCGGGAAAAAATAATCGTTGTGTCCGGTCAGTGTCGGGCGAATTTCGTAGGGTAATCCCAATTGCAGAAATTCGTGAGCGGTGTCCATGATATGCGCGCCCCAGTCGCCGAGCGCTCCCATACCGAAATCGTACCAGCAACGCCAGTCGCCATAGTGATATTTCGAATTATACTCGTGATACGGAACAGCGCCCATCCATGTATCCCAGTCTAATGTTTCGGGAATCGGCTCTTTGTCGGGCAGTTTGTAGATATTGACGTCCCATTTGTGCCATCTTCTGTCGTTGTTCATGTGTGCGCTGATTGCGGTAACGTCTTTTATGATACCGGTTTCGACCCATGTTTTGAACTGGAAATAGTTTGCTGCCGAATGTCCCTGATTTCCGACCTGAGTAACTACATTCGGATGTTTTCGCGCCGCATCCATCATCAATTGTGCTTCCATAAAAGTACGCGCCATGGGTTTTTCGACATACACATGTTTCCCTAACGATATGGCTAACATGCTAATCGGGAAATGCACATGGTCGGGAACAGCGATACACACCGCGTCGATTTCGTTACCCATTTTGTCGAACATCTGCCTGAAATCTTTGAACTGTTTGGCTTTGGGAAATGCTGCCAGCATATTTTGGGTATGTTTTGCTCCCAAATCGACGTCGCACAGGGCAACGACATTGGCTAATCCGGTTTTATTCAAAGCCTTGATATCGTGTTCTCCCTGGTTTCCGATACCGATACATGCAAGGTTTACTTTGTTACCTGCACTTACACTACTACTACTGCCGCCACCGGCATTTGCGCGAAGCCCTGCAGCCAGTCCGGCGGAAGCGAGCGTCGCTGTTTTCAGAAAATTTCTTCTTGTTGTCATTACAGTCAAGCAATATTTATTGTTAATTTACCAAATTTATTATCCAATTATACGGCGCGAATTTAATAAAAATTTATTATATGATGTATCTTTATTGGTAAAATAATCATATTCCGTCGATTTCATTGCATAAATTATCGGTAAATCAAAGCATTGTTTCACCAAATAAAATTTTTGAAAGGGTATCTTCCTGCATCCGATTCTGTCACGATTTGGTAAATATCGCTGCGAAGTTTTGCAATATTTTCCTTTTCTTTGGCAGATATAAATATGCAGGGCGCATTTTCTTTGGCAAGCCAGCTTTTTTTCAAATCGTCGAGACTGAGGTTTTCTTTAGTTGCCGGAGTTAAATCGTCTTCGTCTTTTTTGATATAAGTGTAAGCGTCGATTTTGTTGAAAATCAGATATACGGGTTTGTCGCCTGCGCCGATTTCCTGAAGCGTAGTCCGGACAACATCGATTTGTTCTTCGAAATTGGGATGCGAAATATCCACAATGTGCAAAAGTATGTCGGCTTCACGGACTTCGTCGAGGGTGGATTTGAACGATTCAACCAACTGATGCGGCAATTTACGGATAAATCCTACCGTGTCGGACAATAAAAAGGGGAGGTTTTCTATCACGACTTTACGCACGGTGGTGTCGAGAGTTGCAAACAGTTTGTTTTCGGCAAATACGTCGGATTTGCTTAAGAGGTTCATCAGTGTGGACTTACCGACGTTTGTGTATCCGACTAAAGCCAAACGCGACAGACTGCCGCGATTTCCTCTTTGAGACGCCATTTGGAGGTCGATTTTTTTAAGCTGTTCTTTCAGTTTCGCGATTCGCGTGAGGATTATCCTGCGGTCGGTTTCTAACTGCGTTTCTCCGGGTCCTCTCATATTCAGACCGGCGCCTCCTCTTTGACGTTCGAGATGCGTCCACATACGGGTCAATCGCGGTAAAAGATATTGGTACTGCGCGAGTTCTACTTGCGTCTTTGCGTATGCGGTTTTTGCCCTCTGCGCGAAGATGTCGAGGATAAGCGCTGTACGGTCGAGAATTGCGCATTTGAGTTCCCGTTCCAGATTTCTCAATTGCGAAGGCGAGAGTTCGTCGTCAAAAATAACGAGTTCCGCTTCCGAATTTTCGAGAAAGGATTTTATTTCCGCAACTTTTCCCGAACCGATAAAAGTGCTTGCGTCAGGATGTTTCAATCGCTGTGTGAATCGTTTTACGGCGATTGCTCCCGCTGTTTCGGCAAGAAATTCTAACTCGTCGAGATATTCATTTACCTGATTTGGTTTCTGAAATTCGGTTATTATACCTACTAAAATTGCCGGCTCGGGATTCTGTGCGCTACGGGTTATCGTGTTCTTTTCTATCATACTGTACGAAAATCACTAATCCGGTTCGCTATTCTATCCGAGAAGGATAATAATTCCTTGATTCTGTCAACTGTTTTTGCCATATCTGTTTCCTTTTTTTCTTCCTTTTGCATTCACGGCAATATTTCCGCTATACATCTTGTGTCTTGATAATTTCCGGCAAAGGTAACGCTTTTTTTATTACGGGAAAGAATATGTTTGCAGACGATGCGTTCCATAATGTCGTTTTTTGCTCTATTTTATTAAAATGTCGATGATTAAACATTGTGAGTTTTCGGACAAATACCGTGTGTAAGACGCGTTCCAACGTGTGTAAGATGCGTTCCGACGCGTGTAAGATGCGTTCCGACGCGTGTAAGATGCGTTCCGACGCGTGTAAGAGACGTTCTGACGCGTGTAAGAGACGTTCTGACGCGTGTAAGAGACGTTCCGGCGCGTGTAAGAGACGTTCCGGCGCGAGTAAGATGCGTTCCGACGCGTGTAAGATGCGTTCCGACGCGTGTAAGATGCGTTCCGACGTGTGTAAGACGCGTTCCAACGTGTGTAAGATGCGTTCCAACGTGTGTAAGACTCTGTAATTTGCTGTCGTCGAAACGCACATTGATGTTAGTTGCATCGTTATCGTCCTGATAGAAGATGAATTGGCTGGCAGTGGATTGTGTTATGATTATAACAATTACATGAGCATTACATAAAAATATTTATGATTATCAACAGTTTACATGTACAAAACCATTCAATAATGACATGAGCATGACATAAGATTTTAAAACCAATAGGGAACGTATTTGGCATATTTTTTTGATTTATTTTCTTTATCATAGTCTTTTATCAATCCGGCTTTATTGTATCCGAAATGATTTTTGACGCTATAGTGTAATTATATTCTTCAATATCAAAACGTTTTCGCAGAGATTGGTTAGTCATATATTCACCTGAAACGTATTTTAAGCAGGCAGGGAGGATTGTTATTAGGCATGAATATTTGTTATTTTATCGCTTTTTCCGGAATTGCAGGCAAGCCTTGTCGTTGCAAATAAAACGAATATTTCTGCTGCAAACGAGTAATGTAAGGCGGTAGCAAACGACCTATCCGTTTATCTTTTATCTCTTTCCAGTTATATTGAACGATATCTTTATTGAACTTAAATTCAACTATTTTTCCATCATCAATAAAAGAAATGTAAACATGATAATTTTTTTCTATAAATTCTCCATTATGAAAAATAATTTTCGATTTTTTCTTCGCATTTATATTTTGTTCTTTGACAACTTCTCCTTTTAAACAATACAACGAAACCTCATCTCCTTTTCTTAAAATATCACAATCAGGTCTAATATTAATATAATAATTTTTATTTTCTTTGAAGACATCGCCTGTTGCAGGACTATCAGATAATTTATCATTTTTCAAGAAACGTTCACATTCTAAAACCTTCCTCAAATCTTCTTTTGGAATATTTTTAATGTTCTTATTCAGAATTTTCTCGTCAAATGCAGGTGGATTTGTTCTTGCTATTAGATTTTTATAAATCAATGCAGA
>JAIRLF010000004.1 GCA_031259655.1 Prevotellaceae bacterium | reverse complement strand
ACATATAGACCAACCGGCGACCAGCCGGAAGCGATAAAACAGTTAGTGACCAATTTCAGGTCGGGGCAGCGCTATTCTACCCTTTTGGGAGTGACAGGTTCGGGCAAAACCTTCACAATGGCAAATGTCATATCGCAATTGAACCGTGCGACATTGGTATTAAGTCATAACAAAACATTAGCAGCCCAGTTGTACAGCGAGTTTAAGGGGTTTTTTCCAAAAAATGCGGTCGAATATTTTGTATCCTACTACGATTATTATCAACCGGAAGCGTATATTCCACAGTCGGATACGTATATCGAAAAAGATTTGCAGATAAACGAAGAGATAGAACGGTTAAGGTTGAGTGCGACATCGTCGTTACTTTCGGGGCGTAAGGATGTTATTGTTGTTTCGTCGGTATCGTGCCTTTACGGGATTGGCAATCCCGAAGATTTCAACGCCAACATTATTCATATTTCTGCAGGGCAAAAATTGAGCCGCACCAAATTTTTGTATGCCTTAGTCGACGCTCTATATTCGCGCAACGAAATTGAATTTAAACGGAGTACATTTCGAGTCAAGGGCGACACGATAGATGTTTATCTTGCATATATCGACTATGCGTACAGAATAATATTTTGGGGCAACGAGGTTGAACGGCTCGAAATATTCAATCCCGTATCGGGACATCTCATAGACTCCCCGCAAACGTTAAGCATATTTCCCGCCAACATATTTGTGACGCCAAAAGAACGTTTACATCAGGCAATCAAAGATATTCAGAACGATATGCTTATGCAGCAGAATTTTTTTATCGCGCATGGAAAAAATCTCGAAGCGAAAAGGGTTCAGCAAAGAGTTGAATACGATTTGGAAATGATAAAAGAACTTGGATACTGTTCGGGTATCGAAAACTATTCGCGTTATTTCGATGGACGGAGCGCCGGCAGCAGACCATTTTGCCTGTTAGATTATTTTCCTGACGATTTTCTTACGTTTATAGATGAAAGCCATGTGACGATTCCGCAAATACGGGCGATGTACGGCGGAGACCATTCGAGAAAACAAAATTTGGTTGAATACGGATTCCGTTTGCCTGCCGCAATGGACAATCGTCCGCTTAAATTCGAAGAATTCGAATTGGTTACAGGACAGGTACTGTTTGTAAGCGCAACGCCTGCCGATTACGAACTGAACAGGTCGGAAGGAATAGTCGTCGAGCAGGTGATTCGACCTACCGGTTTGCTCGACCCTGTTATCGAGGTTCGTCCAACCGAAAATCAGATAGATAACCTGATTGAAGAAATTACGGTAAGAGCGCAAAAAAACGAACGGATTTTAGTCACAACGTTGACAAAACGTATGGCAGAGGAACTTGACAAATATTTTTCGCGATTGAATATTCGCTGCCGGTACATACATTCCGATGTAGAAACCCTCGACCGTGTCGAAATTATGGACGAACTGCGAAAAGGCATGTTCGATGTTCTTATCGGCGTCAATCTCTTGAGAGAAGGTCTGGACCTTCCGGAAGTTTCGTTAGTTGCAATACTCGACGCCGACAAAGAAGGATTCCTGCGTTCTACGCGCGCCCTGACTCAAACGGCGGGACGGGCGGCTCGCAATCTCGAAGGCAGAGTGATAATGTATGCCGACAAAATCACCGATTCGATGCAACGCACCATAGACGAAACCGACCGACGACGCGAAAAGCAAACGGAATACAATATCAAACACGGCATAACGCCTCAGAAAATCAATAAAGCCAATCGCTCGATGCTAACCGGCGAAGATATTTCGCTCAAACAGTATTATGTCGAGCCCGAAACCACTATTGCCGCCGAACCTGTTGTGAAATATATGTCGAAAAAGGAATTGAAAATTGCCATAGCCGAAGTCCGTCAACGAATGGAAAAAGCAGCTAAAGAACTGAATTTTGCGGAAGCCGCCGCTTTCCGCGACGAAATGTACAAACTGATGAAACTGAGCGACGAAAAAAAATAGTCGTTTTTCAACCGACCCGCCGGCAGGTAAGGGGAATTTCACCCTGATGATATTGCCCTCGCTGAAAAAAAATCTTCTATCGTTAAAAAATAAAAAATAGTTCGTATCTTTGTGCCATTGATTATAAATTGGTTTTATGAATAAATTAAAAATCAGAGATTACAAGTGCAAAGATGAAGAATTGCCGGCTATTTGCAGAAATGCCGTGATGTGTTTGAAAAGAGATTTGACGGATTTTACTGCTTTTTCGCCGGTATTTAACGAAAAGTATATTGCCGAATTTGAAGAAAAGATTAACCTTGTCGGTGAATTTGTGTGTCCTAAAACGGAAATTAACGAATTGAAAAAAATCACAAAGCGTCTTTACGAAACCATGGATAGCTTGATTGACCCTATCGCCAAAATTCGCGGTTATTTGCTTATGGCTCAGAAAGACACCGGAGTGTCGGCAAAAGACCTCGGATTGGCGATATTGAGCCGGAAAATCAGCGACAGAAATGCGGAAGGCACCCGTCAAAATTTATTGCGCATTATAGGATTTCTCGAAAAATATCGAACCCAACTGTACGCCGTGGGGTTTAACGATTCTATTATTGAACAGTTTAAAGATGCCGTATATTCAATTACAGACGATAATCAATTGCACTTCAATATCGTTAGCAAACGTAAAGCGATTGTGCAGGCAAATGTGCCTGTTATGAACAGTTTATACGCTCAATTGACAGATATTTTGAACGCCGGTAAATTTTTATACAAAGGCGTCGATACTTTGAAGTACAAAGAATATTCGTTTAGCTCGCAGAAGAAATACGCAAGAAGATAGCAATCAATCGAAAATTCTGCAGGAAACAAAATGTAAATTAGAAAAATATAATAAATAAATAGATGAGTATGAATAAGAAATGTTTTTTGTGTTTGTTACTGGCGCTTTACTCTTTTTCGGTATTTGCCCAACAGAAACAGGAGAAAGTGCGGTTTATTTTTGCAACAGATGTGCATCTGACCGTCCAAAACAGCAGAGACAGGTTTAACGGTTTTAAACAGTCCCTGAGCAAAATGAAAGAGTCGAAAGCCGATTTTGTCATCTTCGGCGGCGACCTTTTCGACGTCAGCGGAATACCGTACAAGGTGTCCAAGCATCAAGCCGACAGTATGCATTGTGCGTTCAAACAAACTGTCGACGATACCGAAATGAGGTATTATGTGACAATTGGCAATCACGACCGCTATTATGACAAAGACAAGGGTTATGTCGAAGGCGATGAAATGTTTAAAGAGTATTTTAAAGAATCGTATTATACTTTTGAGGAAAAAGGAGTGCGGTTTTTTGTTCTCAATTCCGTTCAGGATGGAAAAGACGGTTTTTATGTGGGTGAAAAACAGTTGGAATGGCTAAAAACCGAATTGTCAAACATTCCTGCTTCCACGCCGATTGTAGTTTCGACTCACGTTCCCGTGTATTCGTTATACTATCCTGTCGTCGATGGAAAATATGTGTTTGTCGATGTGATAATGAATTATAAAGAACTGTTGAAAGTATTCGAAAACCACAATCTGAAACTTGTGTTGCAGGGACATCAACATATATATGAAGAAATATTTGTGCAGAATGTCCGATATATCACAGCAGGAGCGGTTTCGGCAGCATGGTGGAAAGGTCCGTTTCATGGTACCGAACAGGGTTTTCTGATTGTCGAAGCCGACAAATCCGGTGATTTTACTTGGGAATATGTCGATTTCGGATGGATTGCAAAAGAATAAGGAAACACTTTTAGAGTTAAGAACTAAGAACTAAAAGTTAAGAGTTGGGCGATGCCGACTGAGATTTTAGATTGTTGATTTACGATTGTTGATTGTTGATTGTTGATTGTTGATTGTTGATTGCGCACGACGATTTACAAGCCGGCGTCGTCGAAAACTTTAACCGCAAAGAACGCAACGACATACGCAAGGTCAAGGACGTCGATTTGTAGAGACGCAAAATATTGCGTCTCTACGTAGATTATGATGGTGTTGTTGTGAGGGTTGTCGAGGGCGTCGAATTTGGAAAGCATTGCAAATAATATATATGGAAGGTGGAAATTTTTGTTTTGTTGCGATTTATGCCACCCCACCTTCCGAACTGCGCGCGACAAAGCAATTCGGAATCTCTTATTAATAAATATTCAAATAATTTCGGTTTATGTAATAAATATTACCTTTGCAAGCGAAAAATTTGTTTAATAACAT
>JAIRLF010000380.1 GCA_031259655.1 Prevotellaceae bacterium | reverse complement strand
AAATATTACAAAACGCTACAATTCAAGGTATTTAAAAGTCGTAATTTATGATTCCGGAGTGAAATGGATTTGATTTTGTCGAATTTTTCCGGCAGAATCTTATCTTGAGACGCGATTGCTTCGGGCAATCCGCGCGCTTCGTCGCTGCGCTCCTTACAATTACTCTTTTCGCAAACAACATATTAAACGGTCTACGAAAGGGCTGGTACAAAACTTTTAGTTTTTAACTTTTAGTTTTTAGTTCTTTAGCATTTCCGTTAATATTTCCAACGCCTCTTTGTGCGATTTGATGTCGCGGACGAGCAATGAAAGTTTGGAACTATTGTCTTTGAGCTTAAATTTTGCGGGGTCGTTTTGAGCATATTGCAATATTTTCATATAATTTTGGGAAGAATAGTATGGCGATTGCCGGTTTGCGGGAAAATACAGGAACATCAGTCTGTTTTTCAACATCGCGCGTTCGAAACCAAGTTTTATAGCATATTTACGCAGCATCACGCCTTGCAGCAGTTCTTCGGCTTCATTGGGAAGAGTTCCAAAGCGGTCGATAAGTTCGTTTCGGAAAACGGTTACCTGTTCATCGTTTTCGAGGCTGTCGATTTCGCGGTAGAGGCGCAGTTTTTCCGCTTTGTTCGACACATATTCGTCGGGAAGATTAGCGTCGATATCGCTGTCTATTTGACAGTCGGCGACAAAAGCCGTTTCTTTTACGCCGCCAATATCCTTATCCGGATGTTCTTCGTGAAGTTCCATAAGAGCCTCGTTCAGTATTTTCTGATATGTTTCGAAACCTATTTCCGTAATAAAACCGCTTTGTTCGCCGCCGAGGAGATTGCCGGCTCCACGAATATCCAAGTCCTGCATAGCGATATTGAACCCGCTGCCGAGGTCGGAAAATTCTTCTATCGCGTTCAATCGCCGGCGTGCGTTTGGCGTTTGAAGAATTTCGGGAGGCGCTACTAAATAGCAAAACGCCTGTCTGTTACTTCGCCCGACACGTCCGCGCAGTTGATGGAGTTCGCTCAGTCCGAAATTTTGCGCCTGATTGATTATTATTGTATTGGCATTGGGTATATCCAGCCCCGATTCGATTATCGTTGTAGCTATCAGGACGTCGTATTGCCCGTCCACAAAATCGGTCATAATTTCTTCGAGTTTATGCCCGTCCATTTGCCCGTGAGCGACAACCGTCCGTACCATAGGCGACACGCGTTTGACTATGTTTTCAATGTCGAGAATGTCTTTAATCCTGTTGTGGATGAAAAACACCTGCCCTCCCCTTTGCACTTCGTAGTCGATTGCGTCTTTGATGATTATTTCCGAAAAGGTATGCACTTCCGTAATAATCGGGATTCTGTTCGGCGGCGGAGTGTTTATCACCGAAAGGTCTCGTGCTCCGAGCAGCGAAAATTGCAGGGTTCTGGGTATAGGCGTGGCGGTCAGCGTCAAAGTGTCGACATTGACCTTTTTACGGCGTATCTTTTCTTTCGAGGTAACGCCGAATCGCTGTTCTTCGTCGATTATCAGCAGACCCAAGTCTTTGAACTCCACGTCCCTGCTTAACAGGCGGTGAGTACCGATTATAATATCCGTCTGGCCTCGCGCGAGTTTTGCCAGCGACAATTTTATCTCTTTTGAAGATTTCATCCTGCTCACAAAATCAATCGAAACGGGAAATTCCTCCAGACGCGCCTGAAACGATTTGTAGTGTTGAAGCGCAAGAATCGTAGTCGGTACCAGCACGGCGACCTGTTTACCGTCGGCTACAGCCTTAAAAGCTGCACGGATAGCGACTTCCGTTTTTCCGAAACCCACATCGCCGCACACTAATCTGTCCATAGGATACGGCTGTTCCATATCCTCTTTCACCGCTTTAGTAGCCTTATACTGGTCGGGAGTATCTTCGTAGATAAACGAAACTTCCAGTTCGTACTGCATGAACGAATCCGCCGAATAGGCGAATCCTTCCGTAGCTTTACGTTTGGCATACAGGATTATCAGGTCTGCCGCTATGTCTTTGATTTTTTTTTTCGCCGCCTGTTTCAGGCGGTTCCATGCTCCGCCGCCCGGTTTGTGTATTGTTGGCGGAACGCCTTCCTGTCCCCTGTATTTTGACACCCTGTGCAGACTTTGCAAACGCACGAAAATCGTATCCCCGTCCATATACGTCAACCTGACGACTTCCTGTATCTTCCCGTTCAATTCGGTTTTGACCAATCCTCCGAAAACGCCTATCCCATGGTCGATATGCACAACATAATCGCCAACGTTGAGACTTGTCAACTCTTGAAGCGTAAGGGCGTTGCTTCGGCTGATTTCTCCGCGTATCTGGTAACGGTGGTATCGCTGAAAAATTTGATGGTCGGTGTAGCAGCAGATTTTCGTCGTTTTGTCGATAAATCCCTCATGTATCGAAGTGTTGACAGACACAAACCGGACGCTTTCGCTCGACACCGATTCGAAGATGTTGCGTAAACGTTTGAGCCGGTTGGAGTTTCCGGCGACTATCATAACGGAGTAACCTTCATGAGTCTTGTTGATAATATCGCCGGCAAGCATATCGAACTTTTTGTTGAACACCGGTTGAGGTTCGGAGTTGAACGAGATGCTGTTTTTCGCCGACGTCGAATTGAACTGTATGGATAACAGTCGAGTTAGAGAAGCGCGGAATGTTTGTCCGGTAATCAGTTCGGGCATCTGTTCCCCGTTGCCCGGGATATACTTGCTATCGTTCAGACTGTCTATAATGTCGACGGTTGTTTGACGGTTTTCCGCCCACACAATTGTTTCCGGCGGGACAAAATCCATAAACGGAATATTATTATCCTTTGCCTTTATAGTTGTGATATTCGGAGTGATGACGGCTGTTTGCAGTTTATTGTTCGAAAACTGTGTGTTGATATCGAAACTTCGGATACTTTCTATTTCGTCCCCAAAAAATTCCATCCGGTAGGGTTTGTTTAACGAAAACGAAAAAACGTCAACAATACCGCCTCTGATGGCATATTGCCCGGGTTCGTAAACAAAATCAACACGTTCGAAACCATATTCTATGAATGTTTTTTTCACGAAGTCGATGCCGGGCTTGTCGCCTGCGGACAGATTCAAAGTGTTCCGTTTCAACGAACTGCCCGAAGGAACCATTTCGGCGATAGCTTCGGGATATGTAACAACGGCAAGCTGTTCGGGTTGCATCTTGATTCGCTTCATCACTTGGGTGCGTTGGACGATTTTCGAAAAATCTCCACTCCCATACCGACTGCTGCGTTTGAACGACGAAGGAAAAAACAGGACTTTATCCTCCGAAATATTATCGTCGTCGTCGTTATTGTTGTCGTTGTCGTCGCTGTCGTTGTTGTTGTCGCTGTTGTTGTCGCTATTACTGTTGTTGTTGTCGCTGTTGTTGTCGCTATTACTGTTGCTGTTGTCGTTGTTGTTGTTGCTACGGTTGTGCGACACGGGATGCAACAATTTGTAGAGGTCGTTATAGAAATACGCCGCCTTTTCGCTATCGTTTAGAATAAACAGATGAATGCCTTTTGTGTGATTTATTGCGCCGGCGGCTATAAATGCAGACATCGAACCGACGATGTTTTTCAAATTTATTTCGTTCTCTCCCGATTCGATTTTTGACAGGATTGTGTGAAATCCTTCCTGCAAGCAAATTTGTTCTATTAGTTTCTGTATTTCCAAAATAATGCGTTTTTAGAACAAGTCGTCGTTTTTAATTAACATAAGTACGGCTGAGTTAGGGACGATGAAATATTTTTCGCCATTCATAGATATTTCCCAAACGCTGTTCTGCAAAAATATAGCCAGGTCGCCTGTTTTTATCTGCAACGGGATGTATTTCACTCCGGTGTCTTGCGGTTTCCAAGGTTCATCATCCACAGTCATCGACGGGACAGGATATCCGGGACCGGCTTTTATAACATAGCCACTCAATATTTTTTCTTTTTCGTGTATGCCAGCCGGTAAATATAAACCGCTTTTTGTACGGTCTTTTTCCGTTTCGGGTCTAATTAAAACCTTGTCGCCAATCATCTCAATACTCGAAAAGTCCCTTGTTTCAAACGCATTAATCATATTCCCAAATAACTTAGCGCAGGTGCAAAGGTAAAACAAATCTGCGAGAATCAAAATCGGCAAAATCCCGCAGCCACTTTTTCGTGTCCCGCAGCCATTTTTTCGTGTCCCGCAGCCATTTTTTCGTGTCCCGCAGCCACTTTTTCGTGTCCCGCAGCCACTTTTTCGTGTCCCGCAACCACTTTTTCGTGTCCCGCAGCCATTTTTTCGTGTCCCGCAGCCATTTTTTCGTGTCCCGCAGCCATTTTTTCGTGTCCCGCAG
>JAIRLF010000332.1 GCA_031259655.1 Prevotellaceae bacterium | reverse complement strand
TTTCGAGCATCTCGATATACCGCGTCTTATCCACATAAGCGTAGTTTTTAAGAATAATGTTTTTGAAATTAGAATTGCAGTAGGGCAATCTTTTCACGTTCTTATCTTCGTTCATAATCATATTTTTTTAATGTTTAATGCGCGCAAAGTTACGATTTTTTTAATCATTACCTAAAAAACTGCAACCTTTGAATAGACGCCTGTCAACAAATCTATTTTTTCTCGTGCCGATACCTCGCATATAGACAAACATAAACCGATTAATTAATTTCATAATACTGTCTATTTCTTTAATTTAACAATTTCGCTTCCTGCGAGTAAAAACGCTCTTGTTCCATAGACTTCCCAACTGTCGGGGTTAATGTTTTTGAGAAGATTATTGCCGATAGGCTGTACCCTGCCGAGACGTCCTTCGGTGTTGACGCAACTGTTTAATTGCAGAACTACAATAGCGATTCATCCCATTTATTTTTAACGTTTCTACGATAGGAAACGACCACTAACGAACCGCTATATACCCGGACGCTCCCCTACCCTCTTCCGACGCCGTACGACACAATTTTCTTTTTCTATCAGAATTTACAGAATTTTAGAATTGAACAGAATGGTTTTAAACAGTCCGCGACGGGCAGACACTATTTAAGCCAAAAACATTCGTAAAAATCAACTCCTTTTAAACGAACAAAACACATCCGGAACAATCCATGTCTCAAAAAAAGATTTAGCCGAAAATCGGAAAACAAGCGATAATATGCAAATAAGTATTACCTTTGCCGCGTAAAAAATAAGGATTTATTCATTATCGAATTATTAAAATGAATTATAAAAGATTAAACAACATTACAGGATGGGCGGTATTTGCAATAGCCGCATTTACCTACATATTGACTGTCGAACCGACAGCGAGTTTATGGGATTGCAGCGAATTTATATTGTCGGCAAACAAACTTGAGGTCGGTCATCCCCCCGGAGCGCCACTGTTTGCCATGTTGGGGCATTTGTTCACGATGTTTGCCGCATCGCCGAACGTAGCGCTGATGGCGAATATTTTTTCGGCATTGTGTAGCGCATTCACAATTCTGTTTTTATTTTGGAGCATCACGCATCTTGCTCGTCGTTTTGTAAACAAAAGCGCATCGGAATTTTCGGTAGCCGAAATCACCATGATAATAAGTTGCGGAATAATCGGCGCATTAGTGTACACGTTTTCGGACACATTCTGGTTTTCGGCAGTCGAAGGAGAAGTTTATGCCGCATCCTCGTTTATAACGGCGATAGTTTTTTGGGCGATACTGAAATGGGAAGAGCAGGCCGATTCCGATTATGCCAATCGCTGGTTGATACTTATCGCTTATATCACAGGACTGTCAATCGGCGTCCATTTGCTTAATCTCTTAGTTGTTCCGGCAATTGTTTTCGTATATTATTTCAAAAAATACACAGTTACGCCGAAAGGAATAATACGTACAAGCATCGTTTCCATCATATTACTTGGAGTATTAGTTTGGGGCGTCATACCTCAAACTCCGGTAATCGCCTCTTGGTTCGAACTGCTTTTTGTAAACAGTTTTGGACTTCCGATAAATTCAGGATTACTGTTTTTCGTCGTAGCATTGACGGCAACACTTGCATACACAGTATATTATACACATCGACAAAGGAAAGTCGTACTGAACGCCATAGCCCTCGGACTGTCGTTTTGTTTGCTTGGCATGGGCAGTTATGCGATGATAGTTATCCGTTCGTCGGCAGATACGCCAATGAATCAAAACCGACCCGACAATATTTTTTCTTTAATAAAATACATCAATCGCGAACAATACGGCTCAGCGCCTTTGATAACAGGACCTTATTATACCGACGCCGATCAGTATTCCGTTACCGAAAAAAACACTTATGTACGTGTCGGCGACAAATATGTGAAAGACAAAACATCCGAAATTAAATATAATAAGACAACTTTCTTTCCACGCATGTGGAGTAACAGAAAAGACAGTCACATACAAGTATATAAATCATATACAAGCGGAACAAAGCCTACGTTTGTCGATAATCTCCGCTTCTTTCTCGATTATCAGGTAGGGTTCATGTATTACCGATATTTTATGTGGAATTTCGTTGGACGACAGAACGATATGCAAGGCTCGAAATCCGACCCGACAAATGGAAACTGGCTCTCGGGAATAAAATTTCTCGACGAAGCGCGTCTGGGTACAATGGACGATATGCCTAAATATCTGACTGAGAACAAAGCTAATAACAAATATTACTTCCTTCCTCTGCTGTTAGGGCTTCTGGGTTTGGTTTACCAATTGAAAAAAGACAAAAAAGGTTTCGCAATTGTTACTTTGCTGTTCTTTTTCACCGGTATAGCGATTATAATGTATCTGAATCAGACGCCCGACGAGCCTCGGGAAAGAGATTATGCTTATGCAGGCTCGTTCTACGCTTTTACAATATGGATAGGTCTGGGCATTGCCTATATATTCAAATTGTTAGCTAAAGTGACGAAAGAGAAAATTGCAGCTCCCGTAGCTTTGCTTATAAGCCTGCCCGTTCCCGTCATCATGGCGCAGCAGAACTGGGACGACCACGACCGTTCGGGACGATATATAGCTACGGATTTTGGATATAACTATCTAATTTCGTGTGATAAAAATGCTATATTATACACTTTTGGCGATATCGACACATTCACGACCTGGTATAATCAGGAAGTAGAAGGCGTTCGCAGAGATATTAAAATCATCAATTTCATGTATTTGGAATCCGACTGGTATTATGCCCAGATGATGAGCCGTACATACGAAGCGCCTCCCTTAGTTACAACTGCAACGGTAGAACAGATATCGGGCGACTCGAAATCCGGCGCTCAAATCGTAGAACTGCGTCCATCGCTCAACATCAAGCAGGCATTGCAACTCTTTTACGGAGGCAAAACCGTTCGAAAATATCAGGGACGCGACATACTTACATTTCCCACCAAAGAGCTTGTTTTACCGGTAAATACGGCAAAGTTTCTCGAAGCGGGCTTAATCAAAGATACATCTGCAATGACGCCGAATATCCATTTCCGGATTCCGGGCAACTGGATTTCGCGCGCCAAACTCGGCGCTCTTGATTTTGCAGCAAACAATATCAACGACCGTCCTGTGTATTATGGCGGTCATGACGAGGATTTTTTCATGGGAGTAAAAAACAATCTGCGCGACGAAGGTCTCGTTAAACGATTATTGCCCGAAAATACGCAACGTCATCCGGTTGACGTCGACAAATCGTTCGATTTGTTAGTGAATCAATATCGTTTCAGAGGCTTGAACGATTCGACCGGTTCCGTTTTTATTGACGAAACATCCCGTCAACAGATGATTCCGCATTACAGAAATTCGTTCTTTGCGCTCGCCGACTATCTTCGAACAATCGAAGATAAAGACCGTCTGAAACGGTTGATGGAAAGATATCACGAAGCCATTCCCGAATTGGAGAAAATCGTGTCAAGCGCTCCTTATTCGATGTACATGTTCAGCGCTAATCCTTTAGTCGAAAATTATTTCTATTCCGGTTTAACCGAATACGGAACCTCGCTTTCGCAACGGCTTATCGATGAATATAAAAGAGAGATAGCATATTATACTCGATTATCTCAAAAATTCAAGAACAACATCATCGTCGAACGACATGTACATTACGCACGTCTTGGTCTAAGCAATTTATCGAATATTCTCAAAAAGTATAATCAACAGGATTTGATGAAATTGATAGACAATGCCCCGTCCAAAACGGAACAAACGGAAAAAAGCGTATAACGGTACGACATGACTTAACAAGGCTGTATGAAACGTTTGTCCATATTGTTGATTATCGTTCTATTGTCTTCACCGGCGCTTCGGGGACAGGCGACAGTGTATTCAACTGTGTCCGACATAGCTTATTATGCAGACTCAATGCGTGCAAAAGACGCTTACATAGCTCAACGATGTGTTTTGGATATTTATTATCCCGAGAACGTAAGCAATTTTCTCACTGTGGTTTGGTTTCATGGCGGCAGCTTGACCGGCGGCGAAAAACATATCCCGAAAGAATTAAAAGAACAGGGCTTTTGTGTTGTCGCAGTGAATTACCGGCTGTCGCCGCGGGCTTCGTGCCCTGCTTATATCGAAGATGCGGCGGCAGCTACGGCATGGGTCTTTAAACATATCGCCGAATACGGCGGCAATCCCGACGCAATAGCGCTCTCCGGTCATTCGGCCGGAGCTTATTTGTCCGGAATGGTCGGATTGGACAAACGCTGGCTGCAAACTCATGGCATAGACGCAAATAGAATAACCGGTCTGTTTTTGTTGAGCGCGCAAACTATCACTCATTTCACAATTCGCAGAGAAAGAAATATCTCAGACAAACAACCTGTTGTCGACGAATATGCGCCGGTATTCCATGTGCGTCCCGACACGCCTCCAATTTACCTGATGACCGGCGACCGCGAACTGGAAATGCTTGGACGATACGAAGAAAACGCTTATTTGTGGCGTATGCTGAAATTAACCGGAAACAAACAAACAGAATTGTACGAATTTGACGGATATGGTCACAATATGTTGACGCCGGCTTTTCCTTTGATGATAAATCTGTTGAACAAGTAATCAATTATAGTCGCCAACAACACGCTGAGTACAAGGTGTGTAAAGGAAATTTAATTAAAGATTTTGCGAAAAATATTTTGTGGAGTAAATATTATTCATTCTTTTACTTACTTAGTGTCTGCCGAAAACTGTTATATAAACTGAAAATTATTGAAACAAAACAAGTTTCAAAAACTTGTTTTGTTTGAATATGGCGCAATTTGATTGTCTCATTATTGGGTAGCAGATGACGCCGAAGGCGTCGAATATGAAACTTTAGTTCGACGTAGTCAATAACCCCGAGCAAGCATAGCGCAGCTCGGGGACAACGCCTACCCTCTGAGGGGCAAAGTAAGGGCAAGGCATGCCTTGCCCTTATCCGTCTTCTTACCCCTATCCGTCTTTTCGTCATGGCGGGGATATGTTCGCATTGTGAGCAGTATAACACAATCTATAATATCAGTAAATCAATGGATTGCTTCGGGCTGCGCCCTCGCAATGACGACGATTTCGGTCTTTTGATACAGCCTCTTTTCACTTTCTTTTTACATTCTTTTACTTACTTAGACAGTTTGAACAAAAACAAAATCGGATTGTCATCTTCCTTAGATTTATTTATTAATGAATTCAACGGTTCTTTAAATGAGTAACCTTCTTCTTTTTTTGCTTTCAATTCCG
>JAIRLF010000304.1 GCA_031259655.1 Prevotellaceae bacterium | reverse complement strand
TTTTGCCAAACAATACGTTAAGCGCCTTACGTTGAAACAGCAGTATATAAATACCGCTTACGGATATTGCAGCATCGGCAATATTAAATATTGGTCTGAAAAAGATAAATTCCTTACCGGCATTAAAAGGAAACCATTCGGGATAGTGAGTCTTGATAATCGGGAAGTGTAACATATCGACGACACAACCGTGCATAAAAGACGAATAGCCCGTAGTGGATAATTTGGCGACTCCGGCATATCCGGTATACAATTCGAAATCGGGATTATACGTTGTCCCCAAGTCGAATATCAAACCATAAAAAGCCGAGTCGATAATATTTCCCCAAGCTCCGGCGCAGATACCCGCTATTCCTAATATCAATCCGATTGTAATTCCTTTTTTCTTAGCAATTTTAGGGATATATAGAACCAAAGCTATTGCCAAAAAAAATCTCAATGCGACTAATATCATTTTTCCTACAGGTCCTCCAAACAACATGCCAAATGCCATACCCGGGTTTTCGGTAAAAAAAATGGTAAACCAATCTCCGAAAACAGGAATTTCTTCGCTTAAAAACATATTGGTCTTTACCCAAAATTTCAAGCCCTGGTCTACCAACAATATCAGCCCTATTAAGATAAAAGCCTTTTTGCTCACCGACATCAGTTTATGGTCTTTGATTTTTAGCTTCAACACTCAACGTTGCATGAGGAACGGCTTTAAGACGTTCTTTAGGAATCAGTTTGCCTGTTTCCCTGCAAATGCCGTAAGTTTTGTTCTCGATTCTTATTAAAGCCGCTTCAAGATGCTTAATAAACTTCTGTTGACGTTGCGCCAAGCGTACAGCCTCTTCTTTTGAGAGAGTTGACGTCCCTTCTTCCAAAATCTTGAACGTCGGCGAAGTGTCCTGTGTATCATTACTTTCACCCTGTGTTACGGCTAAACGTAAAACTTCAAACTCAGCTTCGGCTTTTTGCAATTTCTGAGTTATAATCTCTTTAAATTCAAGAAGTTCTTCATCACTGTATCGATTCTTTTCTTCCATTTTTGTTAATCTTTATTTTTCATTAAATAAATCGCAAATTTACAATTTATTTTTGAATCGACTAATATAAATGTAAAAAAAAGGTCATTTATTGTCCGGATAATGTTTGTTTGGACAATTTTCTTCGCCGAAATAATCAGTTTATCAGTCTCTTTTGTCGTGTTATGAAACGAAAAAATAGAGGGGTATATTATCCCCCTCTATCTTTTGTTTACTTTCATCAAAGATTTCAATCCTTCGCTTTTTCGGTGAATTGAATCAATCCTTTTGGGATTTGTTCGCCGAAGGCGGGAGAATCTTTCGGGAATCCCCATACGGGCGTCCATTGATATTCGCCCCACACGTTTTCGCGTCCGTCGGCGGTACGGCGGTGATACATTTCGCCGGAGTACGGGATATTTGCGTCCACCCAGGTTACCAGCGATTGCCATTCGGTGTCTGTCAGTTTGACTTTCTGTTGCGTATGATTGCGTATAGCCTGCGTCAATTTACTCACATGCGAGCCGAACTGTTTGATTTTTGTGATACTGCCGTCCATGTGACAGTTGCTGATGACGACGAGTTTCTTGTCGCGCACTGTGCGGAAAGATTTTTCCGAAGAAAAGTCGAGACCGGCTTTGGGAGCGTCTCCGCTGTGACAGGAAATGCAATGGCGGTCGAAAATCGGCTGAATATCGCGCGGGTAATGAATCGGATTGTCGGCTCCCCAGGTCGGCGGAACCGGTTCGCTTACCGGACGGGTAAGCGCGCGGGGAGTTTTGCGCACCTCGACCGCTGTAGACTGCGTCTCGTGACAGCCTGTGCAACTGCGTATTTCGCCGGGAGCAAAGGAAACGCTGGAGCGCATCCGGCGTATTTCCATGTAATTTTCGTCGAGAGCCTGAAAGTAGACAGACGCATTGTCGCTGATAGGGACTTTGAAATGAGCGCTACCGTCGGCTTCGACCGGAACGGTGCCAACGACACGTACCGGACACCAGCGGGTAGCGTTCTTATCTGCGTTGGTCCATTCGCTGACCCAGCGTTTCACGCCTTCGCGCGGGACAACGGGCCAGGGAAGGGCTTCGCTGATGCGGACATAACGAATATCGCCGCGTGGAACATCCTCCAACCCCTGATAAATGTCGGTGATGACACAGGTTGCATAATTCTTGCTGTGGTCGGCTGCATCGACAAGAACGGGCGGTATGTTGCGCGAGCGTAAGGGAAGAGCGTTGTATGCGCCAATCCACGGGTCGCGATACAGCAGTTCCTTATTTCCATAAACATCGACAAGGTAAATACCGTATCCGTTAGCGTCCACATCGGCTTTGGCGTGCTTGTAGCGGCGTGCGCGGGGCGACGAAAAAGCGTACGAGGCAAGAAAACTTGTCTCGCTGACGGGATACGGGTCGGTATAAAAACCTCCGGCTTCGACGCGTCCGCCTTCGGGAACGGTCTGCCCCGGAACTTTGCCTTCGTTTATCCACATCCCCTGAGTAAGGACTTGAAGCCCGTCGGGACTGTTTACGCCGGCGTTCGGGTTGAGAATGACAAGAGCGCCCTGCGGAATAGCGTGGTGACCGGTAGCAACGGCGATAAAACGATTGCCCTCGGTAGGCGTGGCGAGGCGTACACTGTACGGTTGTGGAATATGCTGTTTGTAGAAGGCGTCAACGCCGCAGCCGTCGGGACGGGTTACCCAGAGAGAATGAACTTCCATGAAATTACGTTCCTGATATTCCCATCGCAGATATGCTATCGAGCCGTCGTTAAGCAGGCGCGGATGAGTGTCGATATCTTTGTGATTGAGCATTTGCCGGATGGTTTTGCGGTCGGCGTCGAGTTTGTAGAGATTGAGGTCGGTAAGGTCGTTGTTCCACGAATCGCAGGAGGGCGAATGCGCGGAACGGTCGCTTGCAAAGACAATTTCGCCGGAAGGCAGATATATCGGTTCCGTATCGCTCCAGTAGTTATGGTCGGTCAGTTGGGCGAGGGCGCCTGTTGACAAATCGATTTCGTAAAGATGAGGAGGCTCGGTGAGTTCGCGCAGTTCGTATGCGAAATTGCAGTTAGACGGTTCGGGTTTAGGCCAGACGGTTTCGTATTCGGCAGGCGGAGGCCAGTTCGACTGTGGAGCGTATGCGAAAACAGCCCGTCCGGCATCGAACCGGATGTCAAGACCGTGAAGATGTCCGGGACCAAGACGTCCCTGCAATAATGAGCGCGCAGAGCCGTCGCGCAACGAAACGGCGAGCAACTCGCCTCCCGGCTTGTATGCCCACGAAACATGCGCGCCGCATACATTGGGCTTGTGATGAAAACCGTGTCGGGTGAAAAGAATGAGACTGTCGCTGATTCCCGACTGTTTCATGGCGACGGAACGCATCCTGCGCCTTGCGTCAAGCCAGTAGCCGCGACAGGCGACAGCGTCGGCATTTTGCATCTTGTCGCGAATCGCGCGCAGGGCGTCGGCAAGTTTCGTCTCGTTCATGCGTCCGGCGCGAACGGAATACAGAGCGACTTCGGCACGCAGAGAATCGGCGGAAAGAAGTTTGTTCTCGACCGCAAGATGACGAATATAATCGTAAAGAACGATATCGTCGTGATTGACGCCGGCATAGAATCGCAGCCAGCGCGAATCTTCCGGCAACGACTTTCCGGAATACTTGACTGTTGCATCGTTGTTTGCCTGTCCGACCCACTGGGCGGCGGAGGCATGAAGAAGGGCGCGGACAAATACCGCATCCGGAACATTTGCCGACATGTCCATCAATTCCGAAAAGTCCTGCGTGAACTGTGTCTCGGAAAGTTTTCCCGCATTGACGGCGCGCTCAAAATTGACAGCGCGGACAAGAACTTCATCCGATAAGGATATATACGAATGCGAAGAACATATCGCTATTATCGCTAAAATCGCTGTTACTGAAAAAATTCGATAAGTTTTCATCTTACTTTACTTTTATATTAGTTATTAATTACACTTTCATGTTTGAAAAATCACATATTGTTACATATTATTTAATGACTTTATTTTACATCGGCAGGAACGGTTTCGATTTTCAACACGGCTACTCCGCCGCGTTTTGTTTTATCGGGTTTCATTGTAACCGGAAATTTCTGCAAACGGTCTGCTTTTATTCGTTTGGGTTTGCCGCCGTTCCAGAGGTCGGTTATCTGTAGTTCGGCTGCATTTTCGAGGGGCGTGCCGGCGAGCGAAATGTTCAGGACGCCTTTGAGGGGCTTGTCCGTCGTGTTGCCGCATACGACAATTGCTTTGGCGTTGTTATAGAGCATGTACGGCACGGGAATGGAATCGCTGTCGATGCCTGCCGTCTGCGACGAGAACGAAACGGCTTTCAGCGGCGGCTTTTTGTCGGAGGTGAGCGGACGGAAAAGCTCGGCGTTGGCTTTTCGGATTGCTATCATCCGCGTTACATCGTCGAGCATGTCCTGTTTGGCAGGCTGTTTCAACTGTTCCCAGTCGAGCATCGAAGCATAGAGCCATCTGCCTTTTCCCTGTTCGCCTTTGCCCCAGAGGTCGGGCGTGTGTGTCGGCAGCGGGATATAGTCGGCATTAAACTCTTCGCCGCTCATAAATAGCGGGATGGATGGCGTGAACAGGAAACTGTATCCGAACATTGAGCGGCTGCCTTCCGCAACGTACGGATTTTTGTCTAAGGGCGAACTTTCCCAGCCGTCGTCGTGGCTCGATAATTGGGTTGAATAGAGCAGCCTGTCGGGGACGAAGGGTTTGATTTCCATTTCGTAGCGCGTACTGCCGGTAAATCCTGCGAGCAGCGCGCCTTGCGTTCCGTAGTTATAGCGCAAAGTCCATCCGAGAGGACGTATGCTGATGTTTTTGATTACCTTGCCGGGATTGACGCCTTCGATGAGCAGGAGGCAGGGTTCCTGTTTTTCGGGCGTGGGCTGTTCGGGCGAATTGAGCAATGTCAGTTTCAGCGCGCCTTTCGGATTCGGGTCATAATATCCGTAAATTGCGGCGTCAAGAAACGGTTTAATATCAAGATAACCGCGATCTGTGCTTTTGTCCGTGTACCGGATATTTACTTCGACGATGCGGAAATAGTCGAACTGTTGATAATGCAGGGCGACATCGTGATGCAGCATTATGTTCATATCCGGTCCCACTCTTTGATTCGAGAGCGTAACCATGCGTTGCAGGAAATCGCCGGCGCCCTCGCTGTGCACCCAGGCTTCGTTGAAAACAACGATAGGATGCCCTGCTGCTGCGGCGTTTTGTTTGATACGTTTCCAGAGGTCGGGACGGTAAATGTTAACGTCCAAACGGTAACCGTCAACGCCGTATTCCGTCACCCAGTCGGTAAAGGTTTTGACCCACCATTCGTCCAAATCCTTAATTTTGTCGTTCCAGTTATAGTCGGTCATCCCCCAGCTGCCTCCGCGAAACCATTCGGGATGTTCCTTAATCAACGGACTGTCGTTCATTACTCCATGAGTAATCACATCCATAAATACTTTAATTCCCCTCCTGTGCGCCTCGTCGATAAAGGCTTTAAACTCTTCGGCGGCGCCCAGTATGGGGTCGAGTTTCGAAGGGTCGACGCAGGCGTATTGTGTCCAGATATTATAAAAATGCTTTGCATCGCCGAGGTTTGTCCCCGTCAGCCAAATACCTGTGATTCCTAACTTTTGAAGATAGGGCAATTTCTCCTGAGCGCTCTTGAAAGTCCCGCTTTCGGGACCCTTGGGCGAGGTGAATCCACGCGTCGCAACTTCGTAGATAATCAAATCTTTTGCCCATTCGGGCGATTCTTGCGCCGATGTGTTTTGCCCGAACAGCAACGTGATGACAGTAACGCTTAATGCTAATTTTGCTAATTTTTCAATCATGATATTTTTATTTAAAACGTTGTTATTCGAGTATTTTCACCCCTCCTGTGACCTTATGGTAAGGTTTCTTACCACAAGGCACAAAGGGGCTTTTAAGAAGAATTATTAACCTTTTTTCATCATTTAAACACATTTTATTTTTCTACATTAAAAATATTTTATGTCCAATTTTGAGTGCAAATATATATTGTTTTTTTGATAAAATGTTCGTTTTATTGCAATTTTTTTTATAGGTAAATGTAACACGCTGATATTGTCGTTAATAATTTTTATGTGCAGCTTTGTTTTTTTGCAGGTTTTTTAGATTTTTTATCCCTCAAAGCGTTTTTTTCTGCGGTTTTTTACGGCGAGGCTTCTGTCTCCTTAATTTATTTCGTTACTAACTTTGTTTTCCAATTTGGGTTGGTCTCCAAATGTCAGGGAAAACTGCCATGATGTCAGGGGACGGCGTCCAAATGTCAGGGGAAGCCGCCATGATGTCAGGGGACGGCGTCCAAATGCCGAGGGAAGCTGCCATGATGTCAGGGGACGGCGTCCAAATGCCGAGGGAAACTGCCATGATGTCAGGGGACGGCGTCCAAATGCCAGGGGACGGCGTCTAAATGTCAAGGGACGGCGTCCGGATGTCAGGGGACGGCTGCCATTCGTAGAGGAAAGACGAAAAGTGGTTGTTGTTGGTCGTCAGCAATTACTTTCCGATACAGAATAATTGCAATTTTGTTCATATCAACATGTTAAAAGTTTTACGGTACAAATATTGTATTGCCTTGTTTAAATCAATTGAATATCCAGCAGACTTTAATTCTTGTCCTAATTTAAATTGCCAACCATTATTTTCATCAAAAGGAACATATACAATTCCATATTTTATACATTTTTCGCATTATTCATTGTTTCAAATAGAACATCAAACGCTTTATACATATTTGAATACGAACCGTTTTCGGAGTCAAGCTGTTTGGCGCGTACAATGGCTT
>JAIRLF010000263.1 GCA_031259655.1 Prevotellaceae bacterium | reverse complement strand
CCCTCGCTGACCGGCAATTATCACGGATTGAACAACGTCAAAATAATCGACTTTGTCTACAAAACAGACATCAACGGTTGTCTGAAAGGGAAAGAATACAGGATTGTGATTGTGCTGACGGAGGATATAACAATGTAGGGGCGAAAAGTTTTTCGCCCCTACATTGGACTCCGATGTGTTTTCGTTACCTTTCAGAGCATTCTGTAAATTCCGATTCTATGGTTTTTTAGTTCTTAAGGCTCAGTTGGATTCGTTTTCTTTCCCTGTCGACGTTCAGCACTTTCACATTGACATGTTGGTGAAGAGTGACGATTTCCGTTGGGTCGGCGACGAATCTGTCTGCCATTTCCGAGATATGGACAAGGCCTTTTTCTTTGAGACCGATATCTACGAAACAGCCGAAATTAGTTATATTGCTGACAATTCCGGGTAGAATCAGTCCTTCTTTCAAATCGGAGATATCTCTGATATTATTGTCGAACTCAAAGACTTTGATACCGTGACGGGGGTCGCGTCCGGGTTTATCGAGTTCAGCCATGATATCTAACAGAGTAGGCATACCGATTTTTTCCGACACATACTTTTCCGGTTGAATTTTTTCTTTCCATGTTTTTTCTTTAATAAGTTCCGGTATGCTGCAATTCAAATCTTTCGCCATAGCTTCGACGACGTGGTAACTTTCGGGATGAACGGCGGAATTGTCCAAAGGGTTGTCGGCGTCGGGGATACGCAGGAATCCTGCCGCCTGTTCGAATGCTTTTTCGCCAAGTCGGGGCACTTTCAACAAGTCTTTACGGGAGTTGAACGCTCCGTTTTTGGCGCGGTAATCGACAATGTTTTGCGCCAGCGAAGGACCTAAACCGGAAACATACGTCAGCAGATGTTTACTTGCCGTGTTCAGATTTACGCCGACTAAATTCACGCAGCTTTCCACCGTCCGGTCTAACGACTGTTTCAGTCCGGTTTGATTGACGTCGTGCTGATATTGTCCGACGCCGATAGATTTCGGGTCGATTTTAACTAATTCCGCCAAAGGGTCGAGCAGTCTTCTGCCGATGCTTACGGCGCCGCGAACGGTAACATCGTATTCGGGAAACTCTTCGCGCGCGATTTTCGACGCAGAATAAATCGAGGCGCCGTCTTCGCTGACCACAAATATCTGCAACTTGCGACTGTATCGAAGATGCGTAAGGAAATATTCGGTCTCGCGACTTGCCATGCCGTTGCCAACAGCAATGGCGTCAATCGCATAAGCGCTGACTAAGGAGACGATTTTCGCTCCCGCCTTGCTCTTGTCGTTTTGAGGAGGATGGGGATAAATCGTTTCGTTGTGCAGCAGATTTCCCGTTGCGTCAAGGCAAACTAACTTGCATCCCGTTCGATAGCCCGGGTCTACTCCCAGCACCCGTTTCGGACCAAGCGGAGGAACAAGCAACAGTTGCCGGAGGTTTTCGGCAAAAACATTAATCGCCTGTTCATCGGCTTTTTCTTTCGAGAGGGCTGCAAATTCCGTTTCGATACTCGGTTTTAGCAGTCGTTTATAGCAGTCTTTCACTGCCATTTCGACTTGAGCAGACGATTCGGCGCGTCCTTTCACAAAACGGCGGGTCAACGCTTCGAGACCGTAATTGTCGTCGTCGGGAGAGATGCCGACCCGTAGAATTTTCTCCGCTTCGCCGCGACGCATAGCCAAAAGCCGGTGGGAAGAGCATTTCGACAGAGGTCCGCTATACGAAAAATAATCCTGATATTTAGCTCCTTCCTGTTCTTTTCCCTCAATCACCTTTGAAGTGATGAGGGCGTGTCGACGGAAGATTTTCCGGATAGAGTTGCGCGCCGATTCGTTTTCGCTTATCCATTCGGCGACAATATCCCTCGCGCCCTGCAAAGCGAGGTCGGCGTTTTCGACCTCGTCCGACACAAACTGTTCGGCTCGAGCGTACACATTCCGTTCTTTTTGCGCCATAAGTATCTTAGCAAGGTGTTCTAATCCTTTTTTCCGGGCGATTTCGGCTCGCGTGTGTCTTTTGGGTTTATACGGCAGGTAGATATCTTCCAAACTCGTACTGTCCCAACAGTTTTCGATGTTTGATTTCAATTCGGGCGTCAATTTTCCCTGTTCGTCGATTGCGTTCAGAACAGTTTCTTTGCGTTTAGTCAGTTCGCAAAGTTTTTCGTATTGCTGTTTGATTGAGTTTACAGCGACCTCGTCCAAACCTCCGGTAGCTTCTTTACGGTACCGGCTGATGAACGGTATAGTCGCGCCATCATTCAACAAATCAACGGTCTTTGATACATTTCTTTCGGAAATCGAAAGAGTTTCGGAAATTATCCGAATCTGAATTTTAGAATTATGTATATTTTGCTCCATTTTCTGATCGGAATTTGCAGAATTTGAGAATGAACAGAATTTTTATCCCTTCCATTTCTGAATCAGAATTTGCAGAATTTGAGAATGAACAGAATTCTGTTTAATTCTATAATTCTGTAAATTCTGATCCCTTTTGCAGCAGTTCGTCAATATGTTCCAACTTATCCAAAGTTTCGTCGACAATGAAATGCAATTCGGGAACGATACGCAGTTGATGCCTTACTTTTTTACCTAATTCCGTTCTTAGCGTTTTGTTTTCGTGTTCGATTTTTGCAATTACGTCTGCGGATTTGTCCGAAGGGAATATGCTGAGAAATATCTTTGCGACCGAAAGGTCGGGAGATATGCGCACTTCGCTGACGGTAATCATTGCGCCATGATAAGCAGCCATTCCGCGCAGCTGGAATATTTCGCCCAAATCCTTTTGGATTTGCCGTGCGATTTTCAATTGTCTTGTACTATCCATTACTGTTAAATTATTATTTAATAAATTCGATTAATTTTTGAGAGCATATTTCCGGTTCTTCGAGAAAACCTGCGTGACCGGAATTTTCTAAGAGCAGAGATTCCGCGTGCGGAAATTTTTCGATTAATCCGGCAGCGACGGTTTCGGCAATATACTTGTCTTTTTTGCCGAAGATGAACAACAAAGGCTTGTCGAATCCCGATAGAAACGGGTTCATATCTTTCCGGTTTTTCATTCCTCTCAGACAGGCGATAATTCCTTCCGGTTCGGAGATTGTCGCATTTTCGGAAATCATTGCGATAGCCTCTTCCATACGTTTCAGATTTTCGTCGGCGAACATGTTGGCGATATTGATTTTTAGAATCAAGTCCAATTTATCTTCTTTGATAAGAGCTATTTCGCGGTCGCGATTGTGTTTTTTCTCTTCGGTATCGGGGTTTGGCGTCGAGTGGAAGAGACAGAGTTTTTCGGTCGTTTCGCCGTATTTTTCGGCGAAAGCCAATGCTGCATAGCCGCCCATCGAATGCCCGACAACAGTTGCCTTGCTGATTTTGGAATGATTCAGAACGCCGGCGACAACATCTGCAATAAATTCCATACTGTTTTCGTCTGCGTTCGTTCCCGAAAGCCCGTTGCCCGGCAAATCTATGGCAACGACACGAAAGCAGGGTTTCAAAAGTTCTTTAAAATCCGCCCAAACTTCGTTTGTTTCGAGATATCCGTGCAGAAGGACGACCGTCTTATCTCCTTTTTTCGTATCGGATACATATACAGGTATTCCCTCGCATGTTTTAAAATATTCCATATCAATAATTGTTTATCGTCGACCTGCTTTCTTAAAACTTTTTTGGTTCGGTTTCACGCCTTTTTTTAGCGCCGCCTGCATCGTTCGTTTCATTTCGTCGAACTGTTTTATCAGACGGTTTACCTGCGCAATATCCGTTCCGCTACCGGCGGAGATACGTTTGCGGCGACTTGAGTTGATGATATCCGGATGTTCGCGTTCCGCGGGAGTCATCGAATGTATGATTGCTTCTATGCCTTTGAAAGCATTGTCGTCGATATCCATGTTTTTCGCCATTTTTCCGACGCCGGGAATCATGCCCATTATATCTTTTATATTCCCCATTTTCTTAACCATTTGAATCTGTCTTAAGAAATCATTTAAATCAAACTGGTTTTTGATTAATTTCTTTTGAAGTCTCTTTGCTTCTTCTTCATCAATCTGTTCCTGAGCTTTTTCTACGAACGACACGATGTCGCCCATTCCGAGTATACGGCTTGCCATACGGTCGGGATAGAAGATATCCAGCGAATCTAATTTTTCGCCGGCGCTTGTGAACTTAATCGGCTTGTTGACAATCGAACGTATCGACAAAGCGGCTCCGCCTCTTGTGTCGCCGTCGAGTTTGGTGAGGACAACGCCATCGAAATTCAGCCTTTCGTTAAATTCTTTGGCGGTATTGACAGCGTCCTGACCGGTCATGGAATCTACGACGAAAAGCGTTTCCTGCGGGTTGAGGGTCTGTTTGATAGCTGTTATTTCGGTCATCATTTCCTCGTCGATAGCCAAACGTCCGGCGGTATCGACGATTACAACGCTATAGCCGTGATTCTTGGCGTGTTTAATTGCGTTAGCGGCAATTTCGACAGGATTTTTGTTGTCTTCCTCCGTATATACCGGCACGCCAATCTGCCCGCCGAGGATTTTGAGCTGTTCGATAGCCGCAGGACGATACACGTCGCAGGCTACTAATAGGGTAGTGCGATTCTTTTTCGTTTTAAGATAACCGGCTAATTTACCCGAAAAGGTGGTCTTTCCCGAACCTTGCAAACCGGCAATCAGGACTGTCGCAGGCTCGCCTTTGATGTTGATTTGGCTTGCTTCGCCGCCCATCAACGCCACAAGCTCGTCGTGGACAATCTTTACCATCATCTCGCCGGGCTTCACGGCTGTGAGGACATTCGCCCCCATTGCCTTGATTTTCACTTCGTCGGTGAAGGTTTTCGCTACTTTGTAACTGACGTCGGCATCCAACAGCGCCTTACGTATATCTTTCAATGTCTCGGCGACATTTAACTCTGTGATACGGCTTTCGCCTCTTATCACTTTGAACGAACGCTCTAAACGTTCTGATAAATTTTCAAACATAAAATATTCTTAAAAATCGAGCGCAAAATTACAATAAAAATATCAAATCGAGCAACTTTTAGAGTTAAGAACTAAAAGTTAAGAGTTAAGAGTTTGGCGATGCCGGCTTTTAGAGTTAAGAACTAAAAGTTAAGAGTTAAGAGTTTGGCGATGCCGGCTTTTAGAGTTAAGAACTAAAAGTTAAGAGTTAAGAGTTTGGCGATGCCGGCTGGAAATCTCAGCGCGCGTAAGCAACAATCTAAAATCGTAAATCCAAATGGCCGGCTGGAAATCTCAGCGCGCGTAAGCAACAATCTAAAATCGTAAGTCTAAAATCGTAAATTCAAACGGCAAGCCCTGAAAGGGCGTAATCAATTATTAATCGACAGATTGCGCCCTTTCAGGGCTTACGGGATGTGGGGGTGATTCGTTTCACAGGGCGTTGCCCAGTCGTGGTCGGAAGAAATAATTGACCCACAGGCTCTATTATTTTTCAGGGCACTAAACAAGTGTAATACATGTCATATCAACCTGTTCCAAATGGAACAATATATCTTATATA
>JAIRLF010000238.1 GCA_031259655.1 Prevotellaceae bacterium | reverse complement strand
TGCATATAATCACACTGAAATTATTTTGATTAATACTCTCGTTCCTCCGGCAATCATCATTCTCGGCGGAATAATATTTGCTGTGTACAGACGAAGAAAATATTTACGATTTTAGATTTACGATTTTAGATTTACAATTTTAGATTTACGATTGTTGATTTACGATTTTAGATTTACGATTGTTGATTTACGATTTTAGATTTGGGCGATGCCGGCAACAATCAATTTTAGATTTACGATTTATTTATTTACGATTTATTTATTTACGATTTTAGATTTGGGCGATGCCGGCTGGCGTAAGCAACAATCAACAATCGTAAATCAACAATCTAAAATTCGGTTGGCGTAAATCAACAATCTAAAATTCGGTTGGCGTAAATCAACAATCTAAAATCCGGCTGGCGTAAGCAACAATCTAAAATCATAAATCAACAATCAAAAATCAGGAAGAGGTACCAAGCAGATTCGAACTGCTGTACGCGGTTTTGCAGACCGCTGCCTAACCTCTCGGCCATGGTACCAAATTCGGGCGCAAAGATAATACTTTTACTTTATATACAAAACAGCGAAGCATTTTTATTCAAATTTATTTTTACCTTTGCCTCAAAAAAAACGGTTAATAATGCTTCCAAGAGAACTGCAAATACTGAAATCACACGGGTCGCAATACATTCGTAATCTTGCTGATGTACGATTGCCGGACACGTTTCGAGGGCGTCCGGAAATATCCGGAAATATCACAATAGAACAGGCGCAGGAACTGGAAAATCTTTGTCCTGTCGGAGCGATAAACCACAGTCCGGAAGTTTCGTTAGACATGGGAAAATGTCTTTTTTGCAAAGAATGCCAATTCAAGCAGCCTGATTTGATAAAATTCACCGCCGATTATAAAATTGCAACCAACAACCGCGCCGATTTGATAATTAAGGCAGGAGATAGAAACCCGACGCCATTTCGACATAATCTCGTCAGAGAGGAAATCGGGAAAATGTTCGGTCGCGCGCTAAAATTGCGTCAAATATCTGCCGGAGGCGACAATACCTGCGAAATGGAACTCAACGCCGCCGGCAATGTCAACTTCGACATGGGACGGTTCGGTATCGAATTTCACGCTTCCCCGCGCCACTGCGACGGAATCGTGATAACCGGACCTGTTACGCAAAACATGGAAAAAGCGCTGCAATTGTGTTACGATGCCGTACCTTCGCCGAAAATAATAATCCTCGCCGGCGTCGACGCCATAAGCGGAGGACTATTTGCGGATAACGAGGCTGTGAAACGGTCGTTTATCGATAATCATACGATAGATTTATACGTTCCCGGCAACCCGATACACCCGCTTACTTTTATAAACGGAATATACAGAATGCTTTTCGATAAAGTCTGACACGAGGATATTGTCCGACCTTTGGGACGCGCTTTCTTATGGGTTACGATTTACTATTCTTTCGGGATTGTTTTTGATAAAACTTTTCCAGTCGCTACTGCCCGATTTTGCGATTTGGTTGATGAATTTTGTTTGATGGAAATGGCAGACTGCTGCGCCCAGAGCGTCTGTTGCGTCCATATATTTGGGCATATCTTTTATTTGGAGTTCCAATTTCAAAGATTTTGCGACCTGTTCTTTCGATGCGCTACCCGAGCCGGTTATCGCTATTTTGATTTTTTTAGGAGCGTATTCGAATATCGGCAATCCGTTCGACAAAGCAGCAGCCATTGCGACGCCTTGCGCACGTCCCAACTTCAACATCGACTGCACGTTTTTCCCGAAAAAAGGCGCTTCTATCGCCAATTCTTCCGGTTTATATTCTTTGATTATCGAATCAACACGTTCGTATATTTTGCTTAGCTTTTCGTAATGAGTTTTATACTTTTTCAGTTCTATGACGCCCATAATCAGCAGTTCGAGTTTTGAGCCTTCCGAGCGCACAATAGCATAACCCATGAGTGTCGTTCCCGGGTCGACGCCCAGAATTGTTTTGTTTACTTTATTTGTTTTCTCCATGTCTATTTTTTTTGAAAAACGCACCGGTTTCGACCGGTGCGTTCTGTTATATTGCAAATGGCAGAACTGTAAGCCGGATTCTGTCTTCCTTGCGGAAGCGTTATCATTTATCTTTATTCTGCTGTTACACAGAAATTGCGACCTACCCTCCGGCATCGAGCGGGCAACTCTGATAGCGCCGGTTTACATGGTCTTGCAGGCTGCAGGATGTACTGTCCGTTTGTGTCGCCACAAAACGCGGTAAGCTCTTACCTCACCTTTTCACCCTTACCCGAATAATTCGGGCGGTTCTTTTCTGTTACATCGCCATACTCTTACAAACATCTACTTTTCAGCAGTGCAGCGCCCTGTCCTGTCCGGACTTTCCTCCCTTCTCCATACGGAGAAAAGCGATAACACGTTCTACCATTTGTTTTCTTTTGACGCACATTTGTTGCGCGTTAATATTTGTTCCAATGTATCTTGTCGGGTTTGTACTTATCCTTTGGTTTATCTGCGCCCGTAGGATAGCCGAGCGGGATGACATTCAAAGGGATAATATTCTCCGGAAGATGCAGGATGTTTCGCACTGCCGAAATGCGCGCAGGGTCGGGATGAACAGCAGTCCATACCGCTCCAAGTCCCATAGCTTCAGCGGCTAAAAGGATATTTGCGGAAGCTAACGAACAGTCGAATTCCCAAAAAGCAAATTCTTTTGTCCTGACGGTCGAATCTCCGCAAACGACAATTGCCGCGCCGGCGTCACGCAACATCTTGGCGTACGGCAAACCTGCCGCTAAAGAATCCATAACGGCGCGTTCGTCGATAACAACAAACTGCCATGGCTGCAAGTTGACCGCCGAAGCAGCCGCCATGCCTGCTCGCAGAATGGTGTCAAGCGTTTCTTTCGGGACAGCTTTCCCCGAGATAAAATGGCGAACGCTTTTCCGCGAATGAATCACCGAAAGAATTGCATCTTTTTTCGATGCAGCCTCGTTTTTTGTTTCCACTGTCGTAACATGTGTATGCATACATCCCCAAAATAAACAGGTAACCAATAAGACACACCAATATTTCATGGTTATTCGACAATTGATGTAGTTGAATTTATCGACAGAGGAATACTCATTCCCATGGCTTCTACATTGCCGGACGCGTTTTGCGTTATCTCCGAAGAAACAACCCAGCCTGTATTTTTGTCGATTTTAACCCATCCTTTTTGAGCGCCTTTCACCGTGACTTTGGCTTTCATGCCGTTTATCTCGGTCTCATATCCTTCGGGTGTGGCGACTGTTCCCTCCGTATTGAGAGTAACGATATTGCCCTCAATGCTTTTGACGGTTACTTTCGTATCTACATTCATTGTGAAATTCGAAGCGTTTGTGGATATTGTGTAATCCCAACTGTCGCCGACGTTCACCGGTTTGCCATAGAAATATCCCGCATTTTGCGAGAACAGCGTTTTGAAATTTTCGTCCGAGAATTGCGAACCGAACTGCGATATCAATTGCTGTTTCGCAGCATCCGGCATATTTGCGTCCAAGGAGTTGAGCATTGCTTCGACAAATTTGTCGACGCCTTTTATCGACTCAACTTTTCCGGTTTCCGTCACGACTATTTCGACAGGTTTGTCAACTATCGCCTTCAACATGGGTCCTAAATCCTGTGCTGTCGCGACATCTTCAGGAGTGTTCGAATCGAACGACAAATTACCTATGCCCGATATTGTCGTGTTCATTTTCATTTCTTTATACTTCATTTCCAAAGTATAAATTGCATTTTTGACGTCTTTGACCTCAACAGTTGCATTCGAAGTAAGAATGAGATTGACATTGATATCCTGACCCATGACCTTTTGAGTCATATCCATGTTGACAGAAATATTCTGCTTGAACATATCGCCTTTTTTAAAGTTAAACTTTAAAACAACCTGCGAAAACACAGGAAAAGTGAACATTAATGCCAAGATTAATGCACCGGTTTTTAATGTAATTTTTTTCATACTGTATTATCTTTATTTATTATTAATATCCGAATTGAAATCTTTCGCTTCATTCCCGCACAAGGATAAATTCTGTTTAAGAATTCTGCTTAATGTGCTTATCTTTAATGTTAAATATCTCATATTAATTAAATTTATTATCAATATTCCGAGTGCAAAGATAACATTTATTTTTATTATCTTATACCGCAAATGAGACCGAAGACGACAGTCCGTTGCGACCTTATATCGTCGAATATGAAAAAAGATTGGCATACGCCAAACTAAAGTTTCGAATCTTTTCACCCAATTGACAGTCCGGAAGCTGGGGTGGCATAAATCGCACAACAAAACAAAAATTTCTGCCCTCCATGCGGCAGGGTGGATGTCATGGTGTTGTTGTTGTGGGTTGTCGAGGATGTTGTCAAAAACGTCGTCGAAAACGTCGTCGAGGAGACGCAATATTTTGCGTCTCGTCATTGTAGGGGCGTATCGCATACGCCCTTGTTGTATTGGATTACGCCCTTTCAGGGCTTGCTGTTTGGATTTACGATTTTAGATTGTTGCTTACGCGCGCTGAGATTTCCAGCTGGCATCGCCAAACTCTTAACTCTTAACTTTTAGTTCTTAACTCTAAAAGCGTTGCCCTGCGCTATTTGATTTAGGGCTTTCAGCCCTTTTATAATGACGCTTTTTGCAAACAATAGATTTGAATATTGTGAGTTTTCGGACAAATACTATGTATGCTCTCAGAAAGTTATTTTTTAAGGGCTGCGCCTCTGGTACTTTTAGTTCTTAACTTTTAGTTTTTAACTCTAAAAGCGTCAGCCACTTTTAGTTCTTAACTTTTAGTTCTTAACTCTAAATGATAACTCCTCCTCTCGGCTGTCCTCTCCTCGGAGTTTGAGGAAAAGGACAGCTCTTTAAAAGAGAGTTGAGGAGGGGTCTTAGAACCCCTTGCGTTTGTACATATTAATTTTTTTTAACAAAATGCGAAATATTGTTTCTTATAGTTATAGATATATTATCGCGTTTTTGTTATATTTGCTATTTGGGCGCAAAGATACGTATTATTTAATTCATACAA
>JAIRLF010000222.1 GCA_031259655.1 Prevotellaceae bacterium | reverse complement strand
CAGTATCGTCAATGTCGTCGATTAGTAAACTCTTAGTTCTTAACTGCGAGTTAATTTCCATGCTCGTTGCAACAATTAAAACGCTTAAAAATAAATGAAATGAAAAGAAAACCGTACATAGTATCGTCAATGTCGTCGATTAGTAAACTCTTAGTTCTTAACTCTTAGTTTTTAACTCAAAATGATGTTTAAGTATTTTATTCAGCGTCCGACATCTGTAATGATGGTATTCACAGCATTTTTCATACTGGGTATCATCACATACATGAATATTCCCGTATCGCTTTTGCCGGATATTGCCATTCCGGAGATTACGGTGCAGATACCGGGGCAAAATGCTTCCGCCCGCGAACTGGAAAATACTGTTGTTCGTTCTGTCCGTCAGCAGTTAATGCAAGTTAGTAAACTGCGCGATATCCGTAGCGAGACCCGCGATGGAAGCGCCATTATCTTTCTAACCTTCGAATATGGAGCCAATACCGATTTGGCGTTTATCGAAGTCAATGAGAAGATTGACGCCGCGATGAACTATTTGCCGCGCGAATTTGAACGTCCGCGTGTAATCAAAGCCAGCGCAACGGATATTCCCGTTTTCAATCTGGATTTGACATTGCGTTCCGACATCGGTTTTGAACACACCGACATACCTAAGTTCATCGAATTGAGCGAATTTGCCGAGACAGTCATACGGCGGCGGTTCGAGCAATTGTCGCAGGTAGCGATGATTGATATTTCGGGTATGATGAAACGCCAAGTGATTATTTCGCCCGACCAAACTTTAATGGAAGTCAGCGGAATAACCCTGTCGGACATCGAGTCGGCGCTCAATAACAACAATGTCGAACCGGGGAATATGACCGTCCGCGACGGATATTTCGAATATGTTATCCGTTTCTCGTCCATTCTCAGGACTATAGACGATATCCGGAATATCTTTATCCGTAAAAGCGACCGTATTTACCAGCTCAAAGATTTTGCCAAAGTCGAAACAGCCCCCGAAAAAGAAAAGGGAATGGCGATATATAACGGTAAACGGGCGATTGTCCTTTCGGTAATCAAACAGTCGGAAGAAAACATGAGCAATATGCAAAAAGCGATGAACAGCGAAGTTGAACGCTTCCGGCACGATTTTCCCGAAATTGAATTTAATGTTACTCAGAATCAAACCGAACTGTTGGATTATACTATCTCGAACTTGCAACAAAATATGTTTCTCGCTTTTGTCTTCGTGTTTTTGATTTCGGTTATATTCCTTAAAGACGGCAGGTTATCCTTAATTATCGGCTTAGGGTTGTTCGTTTCGCTGGTTATCAGTTTGCTGTTCTTTTATTTGTTCCATATTTCGTTGAATGTAGTGTCGCTCACCGGATTAATACTCGCTTCGGGTAACATGATTGACAATTCCATTGTTGTTGGCGACAATATCGGGCAACACCGCAGTAAATCTCCTTTGCCGGAAGCCTGCGTAATGGGGACAAAAGAAATCGCTATACCTATGCTAAGTTCCGCATTGACAAACATATCGGTGTTTGCGCCTTTGATTTTCATGAGCGGTATGGCGGGAGCAATATTTTTCGACCAGGCATTTTCGGTAACGGTGGGCTTGCTGGTTTCGTATGTTACCGGAATTGTCTTTATTCCTGTGCTTTATAAGGTGATTTATTCGATTCGCATGCCGCGTTTGTTCCGCAGATTCCGTAAGAAAACTCTTCCTGTTATTCCCGAAAACCAATCCGGAGATGAAAAGAAAGAAGCTTTTGCATTTCGAATTTATGATGCTGGCATCCATTGGGTGTTCTCGCACAAAATACTGACATTCACTATAATTCTATTGACATTTCCGCTTTGTTTCTGGTTATTCCTGATTATTCCGAAAGAAAAAATGCCGGATATCAACCAAAGCGAAGCGCTTATACAGATTGACTGGAATCAGAACATTCACTTACAGGAAAACTATGACCGCTGTCTGGATTTATCCAAAATGCTCGCCGAAATCACGGAAGAAAATTCGGCGCTGACAGGACAGCAACAATTCCTGCTAAACCGTGAAAAAGAGCAAACTTCGTCCGAATCGGAGTTTTATGTACGTACAAAAACGGCTCAGGAAATCCCTGTCCTGAAAAATAAGGTAACAGAATATATATCAAAGAAATATCCCGATGCTTTAGTATCTTTCGCTCCTATGGGAACAATATTCGAAAAAATATTTTCGACCGGCGAAGCCGACCTCGTCGTGGAATACTACACGACAAACAAAGCGCGTGAAATAGACGCCAATACGATACGCAATATAGAGCAGAATGTCGAAAAAATAACGGGAGAAACACCTGTCGGCAATTCGTTCCAGCATCAACTGAATCTGCGTATCGACCGCGAAAAACTCTTGCTCTACAATATTTCGTACGACATGCTTGCCCGAATTTTACGCACGGCGTTCAAAGAAAACCAATTCGCAACCCTGCGCTCTCAACAGCAATATCTTCCGATTATCCTGGGCGACGACGAAAAAACCGTTCGGGAAATTATCGACGAAACTTTGATAGGAGTCTCTCAAAACGATAACGAAACAGTCAACAAATTAGCTCTGTCGACCTTCGTTACCCTCACTCGTTCCGAAGATTTGAAAACAATCGTGGCAGGAAAAGCCGGAGAATATATCCCGCTATACTATTACGAAACCGATAATCCGGAGAAAATCATCGAAGCCGTTTCGCAGGACAATATTAAGGATATGGATTGGGATGCGGACTTCTCGGGAACTTTCTTCTCTAACAAGAAAATGATTAACGAAATGATTGTCATTTTGTTTATCTCGATTTTGCTGATGTTTTTCATTCTGTCGTCACAGTTCGAAAACTTCAAACAACCGTTGATTATTCTGTTCGAAATCCCGATTGACATAACGTTTGCGCTTGCGCTGCTGTATGTCACCGGCAATTCGCTGAACCTCATGTCTGCTATAGGTTTAGTGGTTACTTCGGGTATCATTATCAACGATTCTATCTTGAAAGTGGATGTGATGAACCAACTCCGTAAAGAAGGCTATTCGCTGATGGACGCTATTCACGAAGCCGGACGACGACGCCTGAAAGCAATCATAATGACGAGCTTAACCTCAATTGTCTGTATGGTTCCATTATTGTTTACCGGCGATTTGGGTTCGCAGTTAGAAAAACCTTTAGCCATAGCGACTATTGGCGGTATGATTATGGGTACTCCCGTCAGCCTGTTTGTCGTGCCGATTGTATACTGGTGGATTTATAGAACTAAAAACTAAAAGTTAAAAGTGAAGATAAATAAATAAATAGAAACAGAAAAATATTATATGAATATGAATAAAATTATTTTGTCAATATTGACGGTTTTCTTTTGGGTTGGCGGTTTTGCCCAATCAACAAAGAAATTCAGTCTTGCCGAATCTATCGAAATTGCTATCGACAGTTCGTTGCAGGCGTTTATCGCTCAAAATATGTATTTGTCAAGCTATTGGTCATATCGTTCGTTCAGGGCGGCGCGCCTGCCTTCTTTGAATTTGCAAACAACTCCCGTGCAATACAGTAGCGATTTCACCAGACGTTACGACTCGTATGAAAACATTGATGTTTACCGACAACAGCAATCGTTATATTCTTATGGAAATCTTTCTATCCGTCAGAACTTTGATTTGACGGGGGGAACGTTTTTTATCGATTCGGAATTGGGTTATATGCGCAATTTCGGCGAAAATAATTACTCGCAGTTTACCTCCGTTCCGGTTCGTATCGGTTATTCGCAGTCGCTTTTCGGATTCAACAGTTTCAAGTGGGAAAAGAAAATCGAACCACTGAAGTTCGAAAAAGCGAAAACACAGTTCATCTATTCGCGCGAAGAAATTTCCGAACTGGCAATACAGTATTTCTTCAATTTAGCTGTGGCTCAGACGGAATACGACATGGCGAACGACAATGTCGCTTCGTCAAACACCTTGTACAGGATTGGACAGGAACGGCAAAAAATCGCGTCGATTTCGAACGCCGATTTATTAACCCTCAAACTGGATGTGGTCAATGCCCGTAATTCCTTAACAAACGCAGAGATAAGCCTGAAACGTGCAATGTTCGATTTCGTCTCTTTCCTCAATATCGACAAGCAAACCGAGGTGAAACTGGAACTTCCCGGCAGACCGGCGAACGTCACAATATCATCTGATGAAGCGCTGAAATATGCGCGCGAACATAACCCCGAATTTATGGGCTATGTACAGGAACTGCGTGAAGCTGAACGCGAAGTGGACAGAACAACGAAAAGTTCAAATTTCGATGCAAGTTTCTCGCTTAGCGTGGGGTTCAATCAGGTCGCGCCTAATTTTTCGGGAGCGTATAAAGATCCGGTGCAACAAAATGTGGTAAGCGTAGGCTTAAGCATTCCTTTGATAGATTGGGGCGTCAGGAGAGGTCGTGCAAATATGGCGCGCAATAATCTGAACGTTACCAAAATATCTATCCAGCAAAAAGAACAGCAACTCGAACAGGATGTGATTATGACCGTAAACGATTTCAATATCCAGCAGGATTTGATAAACAGCGCCGAAGAAGCGCTAAATCTGGCTGTTATGGCATATAACCTCACAAAAGAACGCTTTATCATCGGCAAAGCCGACCTCAACAGTCTGACTTTATCGCTGAACCGACAAAACAGCGCTCAACGTAACTATATCTCCTCGCTGAGAGACTACTGGCAAAGTTACTATAAACTGCGCAAACTGACGCTGTTCGATTTTATCCAACAGGAAGCGCTGACTAAACAGTTCGATAATTTCTTCAAATAGAGCGCCTGTGACCGGTGTACGGAAAAATTCCCTGTCTACGGCGATGTGTTTCAAACTGTCGTATTTCGTCATTTGGCAAGTCGCCCATTCTTCGGAACAGTCCGTTCATTCTCCGGAAATAAGCCATTCTATCCACATTCCCGGAAATGCGCCGTTTATTCCTTTTCGGGAGACACTTATTCCCGTTAGCGAATCATCTATTCAGGGGAATGAATCATTAATAACCCATATTGCAGCAAAATATAGCAAAAGTGTTAATGAATAAAAAAACTTGAGGAAATCACCTGTATTTTATTAAAATTAAGAACTTTGCAGCACAATCGTTTTTATGCTTTTGCAAATTGTTCAAATGAAATTCGGTTTATGTAATAAATAAATGTTATCTTTACGCAAATTTTTTTAGTGTAATATCATGAAGAAGACGAAAGATAAAACAGTTCAAGTTTCGGAAAAAGAGGTCTTTATTAATATGATGACCGATTTCGGGTTCAAGAGAATA
>JAIRLF010000202.1 GCA_031259655.1 Prevotellaceae bacterium | reverse complement strand
CTTCCTTTACATTCATGCGGTCTTCGAGGAGTTTGATGATAGCCAGCAGCAAATCGGAATTTCCGAGCCAGCTGAAAACATAATCAATGTCGCTAAGGTCGTCGGTATGCAGGCGCAGGGAAATCTCGCGCAAAACAGGAGTCAGCACAATTATCGGAATGTCGCTGTATTTCGCCTTAATACGTTTTGCGATGTCGATATATCGTTTCCTTCGCTATCCGACATTGCGATAACCAACTCATATTTACTGTTTTCGAGTTCGTTCCAAGCCTCTGTTTCCGTTTCGACCAAAGTAAAACGCGGAGCATATCGCAGATTCAAAGCCATATATTCGTTGAAAATCTGTTCGTCGATACGTCCGTCTTCTTCCAAAATAAACGCATCGTATTTACTTGAGACAAGCAGAACGTTGAATATCCTGTGTTTCATCAGGCTTGCAAACGAGGTGTCTTTGAAATATAATTTCCTGATATTCGATTCAGTTAAATCCGTCATTTCCATATATAGTTAATAATCATTTAAATTCTTTTCCTGTCGAAAATTTAAACACCAAACCGATTTCGTGGGAGGAAGTGTTTATTCCCCGATAATTTTTGCCGGTGAAACTGAGGTCGAAAACATAATGAACATCCATTATATCAGATATGTACCCGACATGAAAGGATGTAGTAAACGAATTAAACCTGAAATTTTGGCGGCTATACAGTCCGAGATTGAAATTCAGGAAATTGTAAAGCGCGCCCGCTCCAAACAGGTTTACCTCAGCCTGACGGATAAAAAAGATATTCGGTTTCAGTGTAGAATTTTCCAAATAACGGGTTATTCCTCTCGACGGCACATATTTGGCGCTGCTAAATATCGGGATTTCCCATTCGGCATGGGCGTAAATCCTCAAAGGACGCGACCAGTAAACGCTCTTATTCTCTTTCCCTAAATGATATACGGCTGCTCCGGCTTCGAAATAGTCGGAGTTGAACAATCCCCCGAACCCGAAATCGGCGCCGAAAGCCGACTGTTTGTCGTAAGTAAACGGGTTAGGTTCAACCGTTCCGTCGGGATTAATCATGTCCGCAAACGTCAAATCGTTGGGATTGTTTGTTCCATAATAGAGGTTTGCCATCAATCCGGCTTTGATAAAGTTTGATTGCCCGACAGTTATCCTGTACGAATAGACCAGACTCGCCGAAGTATATGAATACGTTTTACTGCCGAATTGGTCGTTCATTAAAGCGAGGCCTATTCCGCTGTTATATTTGTCGATATACTTGTCGAACGAGGCGCTGTAAGTAGCAAAAGCCGTACCCGAAGCCGGATAATGATTCCGGTAGCTCAAGCTCGCCCGCGTATAATATTCGTTGCCTGCGTATGCCGGATTGAAAAGCATTGGCATAGCGGGTTTTATCGATAAATACGGGTCTTGCGCATTCGTCAAAAAGCCGGTATACAAAAATAATACACAAAAATATGTTTTTATTCTAAACAATACACAAAAATTTATTTACGGAATAATTTCCTTGTCTTTTATATCCTTAATTTGCAATTGAATATTAGCGATACCCCTGTAATAGTTTTCGGCAATCGAATAGCATACGTCGGCAGGGTTTCCTCCGCTAAGGTGCTCAAAATGTTCCGACTGATTGAACGCTATTGCCGGAATATGCCGGTACGGTTCGTTCTCCTGAATCAGTTCCAGACGCAGATGGTCGCCGTCCTGTCCTACAGTACAGCCATTTCCGTTATCGTACACGTTTTTAGTAACGAACACCGGCGACATGTTTTGCGGACCGAAAGGTTGAAACTGTTTCAAAATACGGAAAAATTTAGGCGTGATTTGCTTGAAATCCAAATAATCATCAATTTCGATTCGAGGAATCATCATGTCATCCGTAACAATTTCGTCGGCAATTTGTTCGAACCGTTCTTTGAATTGTTCCAGATTAGCCTCTTTCATTGTCAGTCCGGCGGCGTATGTATGCCCTCCAAAACTTTCGAGCAGGTCGGAACACTGCTCAATTGCCTGATACAAATCGAACCCGGGGATACTTCGCGCCGAGCCGGTGATGTATCCGTTTGAATTAGAGAGTATAATCGTGGGTTTATAGTACAATTCTATCAGTCGCGAGGCGACGATTCCAATTACTCCTTTGTGCCACGACGGATTGTAAAGCACAGTCGCCTTTTCGGTAAACGCTCTACCGCTCTTTTCCAACATCTTTGTCGCCTCCAAAGTGATTTGGCGGTCGACAGATTTCCGGTCGTTATTATGGACGTTGATTGTTTCGCTGAACGAATCGGCTATTTTGTCCGATTCGGAGGTGAGCAGCTCCACTGCCGCTTTGCCCGACTCCATTCTTCCGGCGGCATTAATTCGCGGACCGATTTTAAACACCACATCGTCGATAGTAACTTTTTGTCCTTCAAGTCCCGATGTTTTCAGGATAGCTTTGAGGCCTCTGCGCGGATTTTCGTTCAACTGTTTCAGACCGTAAAACGCGAGGATACGGTTTTCGCCGGTTACGGGAACGATGTCCGAAGCGATGCTCACCGCCAGCAAATCCAAATACGGATAAAGTTCGGAACAGGGAATATTGTTGACTAAACAAAAGGCTTGCAACATCTTGAAGCCTACGCCGCAGCCCGACAATTCCGAAAAAGGATAGTTGCAATCGCTACGTTTCGGGTCGAGAACTGCCGTTGCATCGGGGATTTCGTCGCCCGGCAAATGGTGGTCGCAAATAATGAAGTCGATACCTGCCGCTTTTGCGTACGAAATTTTATCGTTCGCCTTTATTCCGCAGTCCAAAGCGATGACGAGCGAGGCGCCTTTTTCTTTTGCAAAGTCGATACTCTTGTACGATATCCCGTAACCTTCGCTGTATCTGTCGGGTATGTAAAAAAACACTTTTTTATAATATTTCCTTAGGAAGAGATATATCAACGACACTGCGGTAGTCCCGTCAACATCGTAATCTCCGTAAACCATGATTTTCTCGTTTTCTTTGATTGCATTGTTGATGCGGCTCACAGCAATGTCCATGTCTTTCATCAGAAAGGGGTCATGAAGATTTTCTAATTTCGGACGGAAAAAAGCATGTGCATCCTGAAAAGTATACACACCCCGCTGTACAAGCAAATTGGCTAATACTGTGTCAATTGACAACTCTTCCGACAAGCGCTGTACATCTGCAGGATTGCCTTTTTGTTTCATAATCCACTTCCTTTCCATAGTCATCGCATTTTTTTTTAATTTGTCCGACAAAGGTATGACATTTTAACGGATATACAATTATTATATCTTAAAGAACTAAAAACGAAGCGTTAAGAACTAAACGTGGCTGTCGCCGACTGTTCTTTTACTCTTGTTTTCTACAGACAAAGCCTGAAACTTTGTGTAACCTTGCACACGAAGGCAATCTAAAATCTAAAATCTAAAATCGTAAATAATTATACTGCACACGACGTGATTTTTTCACTTGTTCGAAAATAATTTCAATTCACAAACACCTGTATTTTAACAAAAAACATGAAACGGAGAACAATTTTTTTTGTGTTTTGTTCGATTGTGAAAAAAAATGTTATACCTTTGTCCCAATTATTGAATTTAATTTATTTTTTATGCTTAAAAGTTAGACTGTTTTTATGAACTCTTATCGCTACTTTAATTATATTGGAACAATTTTCCATACAAAAAATATTTCATCTATCGGGAAATTGGTCGCCTTCGATAGGGCGGTGCATCCATATATATCATATATTTATCCAAAACACATTATAAAATTTCAACATACAAATCTTAAAACAATATGGCAATAATTGATTTAGTAAACTGGTCGCCGCGAGGGAATCAA